>JAGQIT010001254.1 GCA_020431135.1 Myxococcales bacterium
TCGCCGCGCGGGCGCAGGCGGCGACGCAGGCGGCGACGCCCGGCGCCCGTCAAGACGCCGTCGCCGGTTCGACCGCGCCCGTGACGACGCAGGCGACGACGCCCGCGGCGACGCCTGAGGTCGACATCGACGCCCTGGTGACGACGGTGAAGAAGCGGCTCGCCCGCGAGATCCGCTGGGAACGCGAGCTCCGGAGGGCGATCGGATGAGGCGCGCAGGCGGACGAGAGGAGCCCAGGCGATGGTGATGAAGGACTACGGCCGCTCCGTGCTCGGCGGCCTCCTGTCGTCGATCGGCCTGCCGAGCCTCGGCTCGAGCAGCGGCCCGACGAAGATCGAGATCAAGCACGAGACTTCGCGCCCCGGCTCGTTCGACGGGTCGATCCAGGCGCTCTTCAACCCCAACACCTTGAGCAGCTCGGCGTCGGTCGGCTGGCGGACGGTGCACCGCGCGACGTCGATCAACCAGTCGGCCTACGCCCTGCAGTTCACCAACTGGTCGGTCAAGGCGCCGACCCTCTCCTTCGACCTCTTCTTCGACACCTACGAGGGGGCGCCGAGCAGCGGCGGCTGGGGGTCGCTTATCTCGCTGCCGAACCCGACCGCGCTGCACACGACCTCGTCGCCGAGCGGTGAGTCCGTGCTCCCCTACACCAACAAGGTCGCGGAGCTCCTGCAGATCGCCCGCGAGCTCCACCGGCCGCCGAACTGCGAGGTCTGGTGGGGGATGGTGCTCCTGGTCGTCGGCCCGTTGACCTCGCTGACCCAGAACTACACCCGATTCCTGGCTGACGGCACGCCCGTCCGCGCCAAGCTCAACTGCACGTTCACGGCCTCCGCCGATCTCGAGGCCGAGCTGCGCTCCTCCGACGTCGAGAAGACCCACACGGTCCGCCTCGGCGACACGCTCCACGCGATCGCGGCGCTCCACTACGGCGACGCCAGCCGCTGGCGGGTGATCGCCCACGCCAACGGGATCGACAACCCGCGGGCGCTCCGCCCGGGGACCGTCCTGTCGATTCCGGCCCTCCGCTAGGGCCCCCCGCTAGACCCCTCGCAACCCGAGAAGAACCCCGTGCCCTCCTCCACATCGCCCCTCGCCAGCGCCGCCGTCCCGGCGGTGATCGTCGACGTCGACGGGACGAAGCTGACCTCGACCGGGGACGGCGACCTGCCGGTGCTCCGCGTCGAGGTCTCCCTCGAGGTCGATCGCCCGGGCTCGTTCGTCATCGAGACCGCGGACCTCGACTCCGAGACCTTCGAGTGGATCGACGGGGGGAGCGTCGCCGAGGGCAAGCCGGTGACGATCTCGATGGGCTTCGGCGACGACATCGCCGAGGTGATGACGGGGGAGATCACGGGCCTCGAGCTCGACGTCATGGCCGAGCAGATGCCGCGGGTGACGATCCGCGGCTTCGACCGCCTCCACCGCCTCACCCGCGGGCGCAAGACGGTCGCCTACGCCGAGGTCAAGGACAGCGAGATCGCCGAGAAGATCGCCAGCGCCAACGGCCTGACGGCGTCCGTCGAGGCGACCGCCGAGAAGCACCCCTACGTCCTCCAGGCCGAGGAGACCGACCTCGCCTTCCTCGCCGCGCGGGCGCGGGCGATCGGCTACTCGCTCTTCGTCGAGGACACCGTCCTCTACTTCGTCCCGCGGCCGCTCGGCGACTCGGCCGACTTCACGGTCGACGCCAAGAGCGACCTCCTCGAGCTCTCGGTGCGCACGAGCATCTTGGGTCAGGTCGGCGGCGTCGCGGTCCGCGGCTGGGACCCCGCCGAGCAGGCGGCGCTGGTCGCCGAGGGCAAGGCGAGCGCGGCGGTGAAGATGGGCGGGTCGAAGACCGGCGGGCAGCTCGCCGACGAGCGGATCGGCGCGGCCGTCGGTCAGGTCGCCGGCTTCCCGATCACGACGCAGGCCCAGGCCGACGCGGCCGCGGCCGCCGAGGTCCAGGAGGCGGCGCTGCGCCACGCGAGCTGCGAGGTCACGTTGATCGGCGCCTACACGCTGCGCCAGGGGACGATCGCGGCGATCTCCGGCTACGGCACGCGCTTCTCCGGCAACTACTACCTCGACAAGGTCAGCCACACCTTCGCGGACGGCGAGTACCGGACGACCTTCAGCGGCAGGAGGACCGCGACATGACCCCCTTCGACCTCTTCGACGACGACGCGCGGCGGGCCGGCGGGCGCCTCGCGGGCCTGGCGATCGGCAAGGTCAGCAACGTCGAGGACCCGGACAAGCTCGGCCGCGTCAAGGTGACGATCCCGCGGATCTCCGCCGACGCCGAGTCGACCTGGGCGCGGGTGATGCGGCCGGCGGCGGGCGCGGCCCACGGCCTCCACCTGCCCTTTGAGATCGGCGACGAGGTCGTGATCGCCTTCGTCGACGGCTTCGCCGAGACGCCGGTGATCCTCGGCGCCCTGTGGAGCGCCAAGCAGCCGCCGCTCGTCGACGAGGCCACGCGCCAGGACCACCGGACGCTGACCTCGCGCAGCGGCCACACCGTCCGCCTCGACGACACCGCCGACGCCGAGAAGATCGAGATCATCGACGCCGCCGGCGTCAACACGCTGACCTTCGACACGGCCAAGGGCGAGGTGACGATCTGCGCCGAGAACAAGGTCGTGATCAAGGCGGGCAAGAACGTCGACATCGACAGCCCGGACGCCGAGGTGACGATCAGCTGCAAGGTCCTGACGGTGACCGCGAGCGACGGCATGACCCTCGGCGGCGGCGCGATCGCCCTCGAGTCCGACGACACCGTGGCGATCAACGGCCCGAGCGGGGTCAACGTCAACGACGGCGCCCTGGAGGTGACGTGATGCCCGGCGAGATCGTGACCAAGACGGCGTCGGTGATGTGCTCGCACGGCGGCTCGGCGATGCCGACCCCGGCCTGCGAGAGCACGCGGGTGAAGATCGACGGCCAGGCGGTGATCGTCCAGCCGGGGTCGTGGACGATCTCGGGGTGCTCGTCGCAGCCGCCGCCCAACGGCCCGGGGCTCGACGCGACCGGGACCTTCTCGACCGGGGCGACGCGGGTGAAGGTCGAGGGCAAGCCGGTGCTCCTCGCCGACGCCCAGTCGACGGCGGCGACCACCGGCACGCCGCTGACGATCAGCAGCGCCGGCCAGACCAAGGTGAAGGGGATCTAGGGAGATGGCAGGAGCACGGAAATTCCTCGGCACCGGCTGGACCTCGCCGCTGCGCTTCGCCGACGGGCGCCTCGAGACGGCGTCGGCCGACGACTGCGTCGAGCAGGCGATCTGGGCGATCCTCGAGACGGCCCCCGGCGAGCGCCTGATGCGGCCGGACTTCGGCTGCGCCATCCACGACCTGGTCTTCGAGACCCCGAGCGCCGCGCTCGTCGGCCAGATCAACCGCGCGGTCTTCACGGCGCTGACCAAGTACGAGCAGCGCATCGAGATCCTCGGCATCGAGGTGATCCCGGACGAGGAGAGCGACAACCTCCTGAAGATCGAGATCGACTACCGCCTGCGCTCGGTGAACTCGCGCTTCAGCCTCGTCTACCCCTTCTACCTCGGCGGAGGCGCCAATGCCCAGTGACGAGCGGCGGACGCCGAAGATCGATCCGCGCGGCGTCGACGAGGTCGTCGCTGAGACCGAGGCGATGCTCGAGGCGCTCCTCGGCGGCGCGTGGGCGCCGCCGGCCGAGGGCGCGCTCGACCCCCTCGGGGCGCTGACGCGGATCTTCGGCGACATGGCGTCGCGGGCGATCGGCGCGGTCAACACGGTCCCGGACGCGGCCTTCGACGCCTTCCTCGAGCTCCTCGGGGTCCGCCCCGAGCCGCCGGCGCCGGCCCGCGTGCCGCTGACCTTCAACCTCGTCGACGACGCGCCGGCGGACGCGCTCGTGCCAGCAGGGACGCAGATCGGCGCGACCGCGGACGCCGACGACACGAGCAGCGACGAGATCATCTTCGAGACGGAGAGCGAGCTCGTCGTCCACCGGGCCAAGGTGGCGGCGAGCTTCGTCCACCGGCCGGCGACCGATCACGTCGACGAGACGACGGCGACCGTCGTCGGCGCGGCGTGGGGCTCCCGCGTGCTCTTCGCCCCCGAGGCCCGCGGCGTCCACGAGCTCTACGTCGCCTGCAAGGCCGCGCTCGAGCGCGTCGGCGTGACCTCGGTGGTCGTCGAGATGCGCCTCGAGAAGGCGCACACGAGCGACGACGTGACGCTGCGCTGGGCGGCCTGGGACGGCGTCGAGTGGCGCGAGCTCGCGGCCGACGCGGCGATCTCGACGGAGGGCGGCGCGACGATCTACCGGGCGACGATCGACGCCCTGCCGGCGCTGCCGAAGCGCGACCTCTTCGGCCACGAGCGGGCGTGGCTGCGCGCGCGCCTCGACGTCGAGCCGCACGTCACGGCCGAGGCGACCAGCGGCGCCGACCTCGTCCGCGCCTTCGGCAGGATCCGGGCGGTCAAGCTCGACGCGATCTCGGCCGGCGGCGGCGTCGAGGCGATCGCCGGCGACGATCCGGGCGAGTGGGCGGGGGCCGCCTCGGAGCGGGCGCTCCGCGGCGCGACCAAGCTCGATCCGACCCTCGACCTCCGGCCCTTCGGCGAGCTCCCGAGCGTCGGCGCCTCGTTCGCGATCGACGGCGGCGAGGCCTTCGCCCAGGCCGCCGACACGCGGGTGTGGATCCGCTTCACGAACGCCCTCGGGGCGGGGACGCCGAAGGCGAGCGCCGACCTCGTCCTCATCTGGGAGGTCCGCGACGCGGCCGGCGGCTGGACCGAGATCGGCCGCTCCGACCGCGACGGCGAGGCGATCAGCGGCGCCAACACCTACAGCTTCGTCGACGGCACCCGCTCGCTGACGACCGACGGCGTCGTCGAGTTCCGCCTGCCGGCGACGGTCCCGGAGGTCAAGGTCGCCGGGCAGAAGGGCCGCTGGCTGCGGATCCGCCTGGCTCGCGGGGACTACGGCGCGCCGGAGCGCGTCGCCTACGACGCCCAGACCAAGACCTGGGGGATGGCGGCGTCGACCCTCGCGCCGCCGATGATCGAGTGCCCGCGCCTCGCCTACAAGCACGTCACCGCGGGGCTCGCCGCCTGGCCCGTGCTCCGCGGCAACCTCGGCTGCGTCCGCGAGATCACCAGCGAGCTGGCGAGCGGCTGGGTCACGCCCTTCGCCGTGCTCCCCGACGAGATGCCCGGGGCGGCGAGCGAGCCGACCCTCTACCTCGGCTTCGACCGCGCCTTCGCCCCGCGTCCGGTCGACCTCTTCGCGCTCGTCTATCCGCCTGACCCAAAGGACACTCAGCCGCCCGAGGCGATGCCCTCGCCGGTCGATCGCCCGCGCCTCGCCTGGGAGTACCGCGGCGCCGACGGCTGGATCCGCCTCGGCGTCCGCGACGGCACCGACGCCCTGCGCGAGCGCGGCATGATCCGCTTCATCGGCCCGGAGGTGATGGCGAGCGCCGAGCTCTTCGGCCGCGCCGGCTTCTGGCTGCGCGCGCGCTGGGTCGCCGGCGCCTACCGGTCGCTGCCGAAGGTCGGCCGCATCCTCCCGGGGACGACGTGGGCGGTCCACGCCTTCACCCGCCGCGGCGAGATCCTCGGCTCGGCGACGGGGGCCCCGGGGCACCAGCTCCAGACCGTCGCTGCGCCGGTGCTCCAGGGCGAGCGCCTCGAGATCCGCGAGCGCGCCGACGCCAAGGCCTACGACATCGCCGCCCTGCAGGCGGCCTTCGGCGACGAGCGCCTGACGATCGAGCGCGACGGCGACGACGTCGTCACGGCGGTGTGGATCCGCTGGCTGCCGGTCGCGCACTTCGACGCCTCGGGGCCCGGAGATCGGGTCTACGTCCTCGACGCGGCGACCGGCGTGATCACCTTCGGCGACGGTCGCCACGGGATGATCCCGCCGAAGGGCGACGCCAACGTGCGGATGTCCGTCTACCGCACGGGCGGCGGGCAGCGGGGCAACCGCCCGGTCGGGGCGATCAACGCCCTCAAGACGACGCTGCGCTTCGTCGACTCGGTGACGAACCACGAGGCGGCGAGCGGCGGCACCCAGGCGGAGGCGGCCGAGCGCGTGCGCGCCCGCGGGCCGCGGCTGCTCCGGCACCGCGACCGCGCCGTGACCGTCGACGACTACCGCGACCTCGCCCTCGCCTCGGCGCAGGAGGTGGTCCGCGCCTACGTCCTGACCTCGAGCTACAACCCGATCGACATGGTCGTCGATCTCTCGGCGCTCGACGCCGAGGCCGAGGGCGCGCCGAAGACCGACGCCGACGGCTGGGTGGTACTCGACGGGGTCCCGGAGGACACCGCGGCGGTCGCCGAGAACGCGGCCGACGTCCGCGTGATCATCGTCCCCGACGACGACGCCGACCAGCCGGTGCCGAGCCTCGGGCTCATCGAGCGCGTCGAGGACTACCTGCGGGCGCGCTGCGCCCCGTCGGCGCGCCTCGCCGTCTCGGGGCCGCGGTGGATCAAGGTGACGGTCCGTGTCGACCTGGTCCCCGAGACAGACGCCGCGGCCGACACCCTCAGCGCCACCGTCGAGGCGGCGATCACCCGCTTCCTCCACCCGCTCACGGGCGGCGAGGAGGGCGAGGGCTGGGCCTTCGGGCGGGTGCCGCGGCGCTCGCATCTCTACCGCCTGATCAGCGCGATCGACGGGGTCTCCCACGTCCGCGACGTCGCCCTGATCACCGACCCCGAGCTCCCGGCCGACGCCGAGGCGCTCGATCCTCAGCTGCGCCGGGCCCTCACCGGCGCGCTGATCTACTCCGGCGATCACGAGATCGTCCTCACCGTCCCCGTGGAGGAGGTCGACTAAGCCATGTCCCACGAACTCCCTGGGGTGCCGGAGCTCCGCTACGCCGACCTCGTCGACGCGGCCAAGGCGAAGATCCCGGCGCTCGCCCCCGAGTGGACCGATCACGGCCCGGCCGACGCCGGCGTCGCCCTGATCGAGCTCCTCGCGTGGGTCACCGAGATCCTCGGCTACCGGGCGACCCGGCAGACCGACGCGATGACCCGCGCCTTCCTCGAGCTCCTCGGCGGCGCCGAGGCGGCGAGCGCCGACGACGTCCACACGGCGCTCCAGCAGACCCTCGAGGAGCTGTGGACCCGCTACCGCGCCGCCTCGCCCGACGACTTCGTGCACCTGGCGATGGACGAGTTCCCGACGAGCCCGGAGGGCCGCCCGCTGAAGGGGCAGGCCGCGCTCCACCAGGTCGTCTGCCTCAACACCAGCCCCGGGCGGGTCAAGCTCGTGATCGTCCCGAAGGACCGGATCTGGGCGGGGAACGGCCTGCTCCGCGCGATCGAGCGCTTCTTCGAGCCGCGCCGCCTGCTGACGACGCGGGTCGAGGTCAGCCAGCCGCGGAAGATCTACGTGCCGGTGCAGGTCGAGGTCTACCTCGACGACGGCGCCGTCCCGGCGGCGATGCGCCAGCGGATCTACGCCGTCATCGACAACTACTTCAGCCCCTACACGGGCGGCGGCGACGGGGGCGGGCTGCGGATCGGCGGCGAGGTCTACGTCTCCGACTTCTACCGCCTCATCGACTCGATCGACGGCGTCGACTTCGTCGCCAAGGTCAACGTCACCGACGACAACAACCGCAAGCTCGTCAACGACCGCGGCGAGATCACCGGCTTGGCGATCCGCGCGCATGAGCTCGCCGTCCACGGCTACAAGCGCACGGAGATCCGCCTCTTCGAGCCGCTCAGCGGCGGCGGCTGGGAGGAGGTCCCGCAGTGAGCGGCTACCGCGATTACCTGCCGGCGTGGATGCGCCGCGACCCGGCCCTCGGCCGCGTTCTCCTCGCCTTCGAGGCGATCCTCGACGGCCTCAGCGACCCGCCCGAGGGCGTGCCGCTGCCGAGCGCGCCGGCGCTCAGCCAGGTCCTCGATCGAATCCACACCTACTTCCGCCCCGGCCCCGGCGACGCCGAAGAGCGCCGCGCCCCGCCGGAGTTCGTCCCCTGGCTCGCGCGCTGGGTCGCCTGCTCGCTGCGCGACGAGTGGGACGACGAGACCCGCCGCCGCGTCGTCGCCCAGGCGGTGCCGCTCTACCGCCTGCGCGGGACCAAGGAGGGCCTGCGGCGGATGATCGAGATCTACGTCGGCCTCGACGACACCGTGAAGATCTACGAGTTCGCGTCGATCCCACTCTTCTTCCAGGTCGAGGTCACGCTCCCCGAGCGCGACCCCGAGGTGCTCGCCCGCACCGACCGCGCCGTCCGCTCGATCATCGATCAGGAGCGGCCGGCGCACACGTTCTACGGCGTCCGTTACCACTTCCCGTCGATGCAGATCGTCGACGACCCGAGCGAGGGAGGCACGCCGATCCTCGTCGGCGAGAACACGCTCCTCGGGAGCCAGTCCTACAACCCCTAGCTGCCAGCGAAGAGAGAGCTCCTCATGGCCAACGACACCACCGTCTACACCCTCTACCCTGAGGCCGATCTCGATGAGCGCGTCCGCTACTTCGACGGGCAATTTCTCGGCTCGCAGGACTTCGTCGACGCCCAGCGCTACCTGATCGACCGGCTCCGCCGCGGCTTCGATCTCGGCACGGTCGCGGGCGTCGCCGCGGGCCTGCGGGTCACGGCGACCGGCGCCTGGACCGTGAGGATCGCGGCCGGCACGGCGATCGACCCGCGCGGGCGCATGCTCGTGCTGCCGTCGGCGCGCGAGAACGTCGACGTCCCGCGCGAGCTCGGCGGCAAGGCGGTCGACGTCGCCCTCGTCTACGCCGAGGTCGAGGAGCGCGTCCAGGGCGGCACCGCGGAGGAGGCCGGCACCCGCGGCGCGACGCGGATCCGCGAGGTCCCGGGCGTCATCTTCTACGCCGCCGGGCAGGCGCCGCCGGAGGCCGGCGCCGTCCCCCTCGCGCGCATCAACGTCGCCGCCGACGGCACCTGCGCGGCGGTCGATCCGGACCCGGTCCGCAAGCGCGCCGGCGTCTCCTTCCCCACCGAAGAGGGCGTCGAGCCGCCCTACCTGCGCGCCGGCGGCCCGGCGCGCCCGCGGACCCTCGAGACCGACGCCAGCGTGGCGATCGCCGACAAGCTGATCGTCGGCGGCCTCGATCCGCAGGCGAAGCTCGACGTCCGCGGCCTCGCCAAGCTCGACGCCCTGCACGTCCGCAGCAACAGCTTCCGCGTCGGCGGCGAGGCGGCGAAGTTCTATCCGATCGTCTGGCAGGACAACGGCTGGGCGGACGGCGCCTTCACCCTTGAGATCACCCGGGCGAACAGCAACGCCGACGCGACCAACGCCGGGTCGTTGGTCGCCCAGTTCCGCCTCCACGCGAGCGACGGCCACGGCTCGGCCTTCGTCGAGCACGAGATCCACCAGACCAAGCGCTTCGTCGCCAGCTACAACATGGTGCTCGCCAGCGGCCGCCACTTCGTGGTCTGGCTCCGCGGCGACCGGACCTACTCCTGGCGCGCGAGCCAGAACGTCGAGCTCGTCGACGCCGAGGCGAAGGCGAAGAGCGTCGCCGGGGTCAACCACGGGCTCAAGACCGAGCCCAACGACTTCGTCGACTACGACCGGGTGAAGGGGACGAGCGCGGTCGACCTCTTCCACGTCCGCGGCAACGCCCAGGTCGACGGCGACCTCGCCTACAGCGGCAAGCAGAGCAAGCTCGACACCGCCGAGCAGGGGGCGGCGACGATCCGCGCCTACGACCTCAACTTCGGCCACTCCGCGCGGCACGGGGGGACCGGCCGCGCGCTCGTCGACCTGACGAACACCCTCGCGCTCAACTACGCCGGAGACTGGGCCAACACCGCGATCCAGAGCTCGCTGTCGGTCACCGGCAACACGACGGTCGGCGGGACGCTGACCGTCGGCACCGACAACGCGCGCAAGGACCTGACGGTCAACGGGGCGATCGCCGCCGACCTGACCCTGTCGATCGGCGCGGACAGCCATCTCAAGGGGAACGTGACGATCGGCCAGGACGCGGATCGCAAGAACCTGACGGTGAACGGCGGGGCGACGGTCGAGAATTTCCTGACCGTCGGTGGCGGCACGACGCTCAAGGGGAACGTGACGATCGGCGAGGACTCGGCGCGCAAGACCTTGACGGTCAACGGCGCGATCAAGGCCGACCAGGCCCTCGAGATCGGCGGCAACACGACGCTCAGCGGGACCCTCGACGTCGCCAAGGCCGCGACGTTCGCGGGAAACGTCAGCTCCACCGGCGCCGTCACGGTCACCCGCGAGGGCGAGCACCTCAGCCTCTATCGCGCGGGCACCGAGACGCAAGGCGGCAAGAAGTACTTCCTCAAGCTCGAGCAGACCGACACGGGCGAGAAGAAGGTCCCCGAGGTCGCGACCTGCATCCTCTTCCACCACGGGAGCCGCTACTGGCACCGAATCGAGGGCAACAGCGACGGCTTCCACCTGCGCACAGGCAACATCGCCAAGGACGACTACGTGCCGCTCTCGACCGGCGTGCTGCGGGGCCACGGCCGCGCGACCGTCGACCAGCTCCACGTGGTCTCGGAGTCGTTTAAGGTCGAGGGCGATCGCGCGAAGTTCTACCCCGTCGTCTTCAACCAAGACGGCTGGGCCGACGGCCCCTACGAGTTCGAGATCAACCGCCCGAACGTCCACACCGACGGCGAATGGACTGGGTCGATGGTCGCCCTGCTCCGCGGGCACATGACCAACTGGGGCCACGGATCGAACTTCCACGAGATCTTCGCCCGCCAGTACAAGCAGCGCTTCCTCGCCAACGTCCACCACCACCGCGAGTCGGCGCAGATCGTCGTCTGGCTGCGCGGCAACTGCACCTACTATTGGCGGGCGCGGACCGCCGTCAGCCTCGTCGACTTCCGGGCCCAGCGCAAGAAGCTGAACGACGAGTGGCAGAACGTCCGCGACGACATCGCGGGGCAGTACGACAAGGACACCTTCTACGTCGGCCCCGTGGCCAGCGGGATGAACGAGTTCGACCTGAAGATCGTCCGCGGGACGGTCGACGCGAGCGGCAGCAAGATCGCCGGCAGCGGCTTCTCGGTGTCCTCACACAGCTCCAGCAAGTGGCGCAAGATCACCTACGACACGGCCTTCGGGGGCGCCGTGACCGTCGTCGCCACGCAGCAGTACCCCGACGACAACGACGAGGACAGCAGCGGCGACACCCGCGACAACGCCGTCGTCATCAGCAGCAAGCAGACCCATTGCTACATCAAGTGCGGCGGCAGCAACGGTGACGGGAGCTGGCGCCGCTTCCACTTCATCGCCATGGGCCAGGGCTGAGCCGAGGCGTCGGCGAGCGACAGGGGGCGGCGCGTCTCGTCGCGTCGCTCTCTGCGTTCTCGGAGCTCGGCGCTGTGCGGGGGCGCCGGCGCTTGACCGCGGGCGCCGTCGGGGTCCACGCTCGACCCGTGGCGAGCGACGAGCGCAGCGGCGACGCCCTCCGCCGGCAGGCCGACCTCTGGCTCGGCGGCGGCGCTGCCGTCTGCGCCCTGAGCTTCGCCCTCGGCTGGTCGGCCGCGAGCTACCCGGTCTTCCGCGTCGCCGGGCTCGTCGGCCTCTTCGCCCTCTTCTTCGGCTTCGAGCGCTCGCGCAGCGCTCGGATCCGGGCGCGGGCGCGCGACGAGGGCGTCGGCGACCGCGAGGTCGAGCGCTGGTAGTCTGCGGGCGCGGTCTGATCGCCGACGCGCGCGGTCT
>JAGQIT010001255.1 GCA_020431135.1 Myxococcales bacterium
CGCGAGCTCCTGCGAGGTCTTCACCTTGCCGAGCACCTCCGCGGCGTCCTGCTCGCTGCCGTCGATGTGATCGAAGTAGACGGCCGGGTTGATGAAGAGCGAGACGCCCGCGCCCGCGCTCGGGATCCGCAGGAAGTCGCGGTCGAGCTCCGCCTTGCCTTCGGAGATCCAGACATCAACGAGGGACTGGGCGATGAAGATCCGCGGCATTTCCGACCCCATGGTAGCCCCACGCCGAGCGCGCCTTCAACACCTTGCGCTCGCCGCCGCGAGGGCCCATGCTCAGTCTCCGCCGCCGGGAACGGGGCCCGGGCGGCGGTCCCCCGTTTCCCCCACGATCCCCCGCAAAGCCTCCGAAAGCTGCTCGATATGGCGTCCGCGAACATCAGCAACACCACCGACAAAGATTTTGAGAATGACGTCCTCAAGTCGTCGACGCCGGTTCTCGTTGACCTCTGGGCGACCTGGTGCGGCCCCTGCAAGGCGATCGCGCCCCTCCTCGACTCGCTCTCGGGCGACTACGGCGATCGCCTCAAGATCGTGAAGCTCGACATCGACACCAACCCGCAGACGCCGAGCAACTACGGGGTCACGAGCATCCCCACCCTCCTCCTCTTCAAGGGCGGCGAGCTGGTCGACAAGATGATCGGCAACCCTGGGCGCAAGTCGCGGATCGCCGACTTCGTCGACAAGCACATCTAGGTCAGATCCCCGCGCGAAGACGCGCGCCCGAGACCTCCCCGGCCTGGCCGCGGAGGTCTCGCTTCGTTCTCATGGCGCGGCTGAGGGCGAGCGGTTTTTACATGTCTTTTTGGTCATGTTCACGCGGGACGATCGAGATCGCGAGCCGGCGCAACCGCTTGCGAGCGGGCGAGAGCGAGGCGACCCGCTGAAACGGCGCTGCTGCCCGCGCCGCCGACCTCCGAGAACAGAAGTGGCCCCGCGCAGAGGCGCGGAGCCCTTCGTTCGACCGTCCCTCTGCTCGAGCTAGAAGCGGAAGCCGAGGCCGGCGCCCTGGACCGTGGCCCCGAGCATCGGCGAGATCGAGAAGTCCTGGATCTTCGTCTTCGAGATCGCCTTGAGGGACTTCTCCGTCTTGATGAAGCGCTTCGCGTCGGTGCGGTCCTGGTAGATGATGATCCCGAGGACGCCGGCGAGGAGGACCGTCGCGCCGAGGGCGATGTCACCGCCGAGGAAGTAGCGGCGCATGGTGTTGCCCTTGGCGGCGACGTCGGCCGCGAGGTCGGTGTAGGCGTCGCCCTGCAGGGGATCCGTGTTGCTCAGGCCCGAGCTGTCGAGGGCCGACACGGCGTCCTTGTAGGGGCCGCGGGCGCCGAGGCCGGCGCCGTAGAGGATGCCGGTCGCGAGCGCGCCGGTGGCGGTCAGGCCGAGGGCGACCCAGGCGCGCGGCTGCCAATAGCCCCAGAACGTCCCGCGCTTACAGGCCGGGCGGAGATCCGGCGGGTCGTCGCGGCTCTCCCGCTTCTTGCGCGGCTCCTCGCGGCAGAACGTCTTGAAGTCCTTCTTGAGGTCGACCTCGATGCCGCTGGTGTCGATCGCGTCGGTGGGCATGTCGTCGACGGACTTGCCGGCGTCGGCGATCGCCTGCTGCTCGGCGCGGAGCTCCTCGGGGGTCTTGGCCGCGCCCTCATCGAGCTCGGCGAGGATCTGCTTCTCCTCCTCGGTGAGCTCCGGCGCCGGCGTCTTGGCCTCCTTGACCGCCTTCACCATCGACCGCGGCAGGGCGATCGGGAGGATGTAGTCGTCGCTCGAGAACGACGCCTCGAAGGTCTTGACCGGCGCCTTGGCGTTGAGGTCGAAGATCGTGATCTTGGTCAGCTGGCCGCTGTCGGCCGGGGCCGCCGAGCCGTAGACCAGGTAGCCGTAGGGGACCTCGGCCTTGCCCTTGGCCAGCCACTTGGCGATCTTGCCGAGGCAGGAGTCGTCGACCTGACGGCACTTGACCTTCTTCGCCGCGGTGTCGATGTCCATCGCCACGCCGCGGATCTGGTAGCCCGCGCCCTCGAACTCCGACTGGATGTAGGAGCGGACGTCAGAGGCGATCGCCTCGTCGCCGGAGAAGCGCATGAGGCCCACCGTCATGCTGTTCGCCGGCTCGGCCGCGGGCGCCTCGGCGGCGGGGGCGGCCATCGCCGGGAGCGAGGTCGCGGCCAGCGACATGCACAGGGCACCGCTGATCGCACCCCTGACGAGCGCAGCGGACGTGGAACGGGATCGTGCTCGGAATCGGCGCATGAGGTCGGGGGATGATAGCGACCGCGCGCATGGTGCTCAAGGATGGTTTGTCGGTGATCTCCCCGCGCTAGGGCCCTTCGTGCGCAGCGCGCACAGGGCGCTCTCGGGCCTCAGAAGCGGATCGAGAGGCCCGCTCCGCCGCCGGTCGGGGTCAGGCTCGGCGCGAGCCGGAGTCGCGTGGACGTGAGGATGTAGCGCCGGTACTTCATCTCTCGGATGTAGCGCTTGGCGAGGACGCGATCGCGGCGGACGACGACCGCGAAGACGCCGAGCGCGAGGGTCGTCGCGGCGAGGCTGAGATCGCCGGCGAGGAGGCGGACGCGGGCCTCCTCCCCCGCGTCGACGACCGCGGAGGCGAGCGCGGTGTAGGCCTCTGCGTCGGTCGGCGCGGTGTTGACGAGGCCAGAGTCCGCGAGGGCCCCGCGCGCGTCGCGGTAGCGGCGATGGGCCGCGCCGCCGAGCCCGTAGGCGACGCTCGTAGCGACCAGGCCGGCGGCGGCGAGGCTGAAGGCGACCCACGTCCGCGGCCGGAAGTAGCCCCAATAGGGCCCGTTCTTGCAGTAGGGCGCTGGCGCTGGCGTAGGCGTGCGCCCCTGGGCGCGCTCCTGCCTGCGGGTCTCGATGCGGCACCACTCCGGGAAGTCGCGGCGCAGATCGGGCTCGATCGAGGGTGGCGGCGGCGGCTCGGGTGGCGGACGGTGAGGGTAGAGGTGGACCCACAGCGGCGGCGAGGGGGGGCGCTGGTTGTTCTCCTCGAGCTCGGCGAGGAGCGCGAGCTCCTCGGCTGTCAGCGGCCCTGGGGGGTGGACGGCGCGATCGATGCCGGAGACGACGCGGCGCGGGAGAACGAGGGGGAGGAGGAGATCGTCGCTGTTCGGCGACGCGACGATGACCTCGACGGGCGCCCCCGCGTCGACGTCGAAGATCGTCACCCAGGTCGGTTCGTCGAGATCCGGGGGGGCGACCTTGCCGTACACCAGGAACTTGATCGCCGGGTGCTGGCGCCGGATCGACGCCGCGAGCCGGGCGAGGCAGGCGTCGTCGCGGACCTCACAGGCGAGCTTGGCGGTGTATTGATCGATCTCGAGCGAGATGCCGACGACGTTGTAGTCGCGGCGTCGGGCCTCGTCGGCGATCCTGTGGCGGAGATCGAGGGCGTCGCTCGACGGGCCCGTGAAGCGGAGAACGCCGACGGTGATCGCGGGCGTCGTAGCCGCGGCTGCGGTCGCCTCCGTCGTCGGGGCGGCGCTGAGCGAGGTCGGGGCGGCGACGAGCGCCAACAGCAGCGCGAGCGCTGCGACGGCCTCCCCTCCCCTGCCTGTGGCTGTGCGCGATAACATGTCCCTCGGCACATATCGTACCAAGCGACGCGAACCCGGGCGCGCGAAGCTCAGCGCGGCGGCTCGCGCCGGGCGAAGGCCCCCGCCACGAGCGCGGCGGTCAGCAGCCCGCCAGCGGCGACACAGAAGATGACGAAGGGCCCTTGGCGCGTGGTCTGACGCAGGGCGTCGGCGAGGCCCCAGAGGCTGGTGAGCGCCGCGAGCCCGAGGACCACGGCCCAGCTCCGCCGCGCCTGCCCCGCGCTGCGGACGACGGCGATC
>JAGQIT010000109.1 GCA_020431135.1 Myxococcales bacterium
GCTCCGCGTCGTCGCCCTCGCCCCGGGCCATCGCTCAGCTCGTCTCGCCCTGGGCCTCGCGCGGGCCGTAGGCGTAGTAGCCGACCCGGTAGCCGCTGCTCTCGCTCCGCGGGTCGACCTCGTTGAGGACCACGCCGAGGAGGTTGGTGTCGCCCTGGCGCAGGCTGCTGATCGCCCGCTGGAGGTCGGCCTTGCTCGTCGCCTGGCAGCGGGCGACGAGGAGCACCCCGTCGACGATCCGCGCGAGGATCACCGGGTCGGTCACCGGAAGCACCGGCGGCGAGTCGATGAGGATGACGTCGAAGCGCTCGCGGAGCTCGCCGAGGAGCTTGCGCATCGCCGCCGAGTCGAGGAGCTCCGCCGGGTTCTGCGGGACCTCGCCGCACAGGAGCACCGAGAGGTTGTCGGGGCGCGCCTCGTCGGGGCCGAGCTCGTCGCCGCCGGTGAGCAGCGCCTCGTCGACGGTCGCCGTGCCCTGGAGGAGCGCCGCGAGCCCCGGCGGATCCTCGCCCGCCGGCGGCGTGAAGACCTGGTGGAGCCGCGGCCGGCGCATGTCGGCGTCGATCAGGAGCACGCGCTTGCCCGACTGGCAGAAGCTCATCGCCAGGTTCAGGGTCGTCGAGCTCTTGCCCTCGCTCGAGTTCGGCGAGGTGATCATCAGCGTCCGGCACGGGTGGCTGCCCTCGACGAAGGTCAGCGCCGTCCGCAGGCCGCGGCAGCGCTCGGCCATCAGCGACTGCGGGTAGAGGAAGGCGTGGAGGTCGCGTTGGCGCCGCTGGGCGCGGATGTTGCCGCCGCCGAGGCGGGCGTCGTTGGGGAGGAGCGGGAGCTGGGCGAGGACCGGCAGGCCGTAGGCGGCGATCGCCCGCTCGAGGTCGGCGAGCGAGCGGATCCTCGTGTCGCGCAGGTCGATCGCCAGGGCCAGGAGCGCGCCGAGGCCGAGACCTGTCACGAGGGCCAGGGCGAGGAGGAGCGCCTTCGGCGGGTAGACCGGCTTGCGCGGCGCGGTCGCGCGGTCGAGGATCTCGATGCCCTCGGCCTCGACGCGGTTGGTCATGCCGATCTCGGCGTCTCGCTGGGCGACGAGCGAGTAGGTCTCGTCGGCCGTCTTGGCGTCGCGCTCGAGCTTGCGGTACTCGCGCTCGAGGCCCGCCATCTCGAGGGCCCGCTGCTTCTCGGCGGCGAGCGACGCCTCGTGGCGCTGCTTGGTCTTGAGGGTCGCGTTGGCCTTGGCCTTGAGCGAGCGCAGGAGCTCCTCGCCCTCGCGGTCGATGCGGCCGTTGATCAGCGTCAGCCGGCGCTCGGCCTGCTGGAGCTCGGGCATCTTCGGCCCGTACTTGACGCTGAGCTGCTCGACCTCGCGCTCGGCCGCGAGCTGCTCGGCGCGCATCTCCTCGAAGACCTTGCGCTCGAGCGGCGGCAGCAGGGTCGCCGACGCCAGGCTCCCCGACTTGTGCAGGCGCTTGGCCTCGTCGTAGGCGGCCTGGGCGGCGTAGTGGTCGGCCTCCGCCTGCTTGAGGTGGGTGGTCTCGGCGATCACCGCCTCGGTGATCTCGTTTTGCCGGTCGGCGAGCGACACCGACGAGATCTCGTGGCCCTCGAGGAAGTCGGCGATCTTCTCCTCGGCGCCGCGCAGCTCGGCGAGCGCCTTGCCGCGCTCGCTCGTCAGGTTCTCCTTGGCCTGCTTGCCGGTGTCGGTGCGCCGCTTCTGCGTGTAGTCGAGGAAGGCGTCGGCGAGGGCGTTGGCGATCTCGGCGGCGATGTCCGCGTCCGGGTAGTCGGCGTTGATCTTGAGGATCCGCGAGCCGCGGACCTCCTCGACGAAGGTGATCTCGCGCAGGCGCTCGACCGGGTCGATCTCGGCGATCTTCGCCAGGCGCTCGGGCTCGGAGGTGATCCGATCGACGCCGAGGAAGACCGGGTCCTGGGCGAGGCCGAGGCTGGAGAGCGCCCGCCCGGCGACCTCGCGGCTCGAGATGATCTCGCGCTGGGTCTGGTAGTACTCGCGGTAGGCGAGGAGGCGGCCCTCGCCCTCGTCGCTGACGCCCTTCACCTTGTCGAGGACCTGCGGCCCGCTGAGGTGGAGGACGACGGTCGCGCTCGCGCGCCAGCGCGGCTGGAGGGTCGAGATCGTCACCAGCGCCGCGGCGACGGCGACGGCCGCCGTGGTGGCGACGACGAGCCAGCGGCGGCGGAGGATCCCGAGGAGGCGCGCGAGCTGCTCGAGGGCTTTGTCGGCCTCGTCGTGCGGTTCGCCGGGGGCTCCTCCGTGGGGCGCGCCCGGGCCTGGCGTCAGCGCGGCCATCGGTCGGAGTAGCTTAGGATCCCGCGGGCGCGGCCGCCAAGCGAGGCGCAGAATGCTCGCGCGCGACGAAACGCGCCCTCCGGCGGCGAGATCGCCAGCGCTCGCGCCGCGCGGAGCGGCGCTGCGGGGGCGCCGAGGCGGAGATCTCACCGCCGCGCCGTGGGTGCGCCGGGCCGCGTCCAGCGGACCTGGCCGGGATGACCCGCGCCGCGACTCGGGGTCGCGACGTCGTGGGGAGCGCGATGACCGACGAGCGCAGCTCGAGTGGGAGGTGCACGGCGCTGCGCGACCTCGCGGGCCGCGTCGGACGTGTTGTCGACGGGGGCGAAGGGGCGAGGCGTCGTCCGCCGAGGACGTCGGCGAGGGCGCGATCCAGCGCGCCTGTGCAGGTGCAGTATAGTCGCTGCGCGATGAACCTCTCGCAGCTGCGCTACTTCCGTGAGGTCGCCAGGCTCGGCAGCATGAGCGCCGCGACGCGGGTGCTCAAGGTCTCCCAGCCGACGCTCAGCGTGGCGATGCGCCAGCTCGAGGAGTCGCTGCAGTCGAAGCTGCTCCTGCGTCACCGCGGCGGCGTCGACCTGACGGCGGCCGGCGAGGAGCTGCTGCGCCACGCGGAGGAGATCTTCGCCATGCTCGATCGCGCGGCTGCGGCGGTCGCGGGGATCGAGCACGAGCTCGTCGGCACCTACGTCCTCGGCTGTCACGAGTCGCTCGGCGCCTACTTCCTCCCGCGCTTCCTCCCGGGCTTCCTGCGCGAGGCCCCGCAGATCGCGCTGACGCTGCACTGTGCGACCAGCGGCGACGTCCTGCGCGCGGTGGTCGATCGCGAGATCCCCTTCGGCGTCGTCGTCAACCCGACCCCGCACCCGGACCTCGTGCTCCTGCCGCTCTTCCGCGACGCGGTCGATCTCTTCGTCGCCGCCGACGACGACGCGCCGCCGCTCGCTGGGCCCGCCTTCTACGGCCCCGAGGGCAGCTACACCAAGGACATGGCGGTCGCGGCGGCACTGCTCCGCGACCGCCCGCTGCTCTTCGCCGGCCGCGTCCAGCAGTGCGCCTGGCTCCTCGACCAGCTCGCCGAGCGCGACATCGTCCCCCGCCGGCTCCTCTCCTGCGGCGACTTCGAGCTCGTCAAGTCGCTCGCGCTCGCCGGCGTCGGCGCGGCGATCATGCCGCGGCGGATCGCCGCCTACGGCCACGCCGGGCGCTTGCGCCGGCTCCACGCCGAGCTGCCGATCTTCCCCGACCAGATCTGCCTGATCTACCGCGGCGACCTGCCGAAGACGCGGGCCGCGATGTTCCTCAAGGACGCGCTGCTGCGCTGCGGCAAGCAGATGCCGGACGTCGGCGCGCCGTGATCCAGGAGGCCGCGAGGTCGGCCACGGGTTGCTTGAAGGGACAGGTTGGTGGCGCCTGAGCGCGCGGCTGCGCTGCGAGGAGTGAGGCGCCTCCTGGGCGTGGCGGGAGCGGCGGGGCGGCGCTTACGGTGCCCGCGAAGGACGCGCTGCTGCGCTGCGGGAGTGCGGCGGCGCCCCGCGAGCCCGTGGGCGGCGCTGTCCTCTGGCGCTGCAGACTGTGACCCGCCAAAGGCCGGGCTGCGACGCGTTCTCTGGGCGCCGCGAGGAGCCGGTGCCGGACGTCGGCGCGGCGCAAGCGTGAATGCGTGAATGTCTCAAGGGCCATGTCGGTGGCGAGCGCTAGAGCGCCTGGACGGCGGGGTGCGCCCGCATCACCCGCCCCTGCGCCGGGCTGAAGCCGACCGAGGCGGCGCGCTCGGGGTTGTAGTGCATGATGTTGTCGGGGCCGGTGTCATCGAGCGGATCGGCCCCGCCGTTCTCCTCGACCGCATGAAAGAGCCCGAGGTAGTGGCCGAGCTCATGGGCGAGGACGTGCGCCTGGACGTCGACCGGCACGTCCACGGGCCCGGCGCTCGGCGTCAGGCAGTCGAGCCCCGGCATGAACACGGCGTCGGCTGGGCCGGCGCCGCCGGGGATCCGCGGGGTGAAGCCGTTGACCGCGCGCGGCGGGCCGAAGATCGGGTCGTCGTAGCGCAGGCAGGCGCCGAAGACGACGTCGACGGCGGTCTCGGCCTTCGGCGGCGCCTCGGCGAGCGCGGCGGCGAGGTCGGAGGGGTCGCCGGCGTGGAAGCGGAGCTCCGGCGAGAGAACGTCGAGGTCGACGGTCTCGACGAGCCGCGGGACGATCCCGGCCTCGGCGAGCTCCTCGCGCAGCGCGTCCATCAGCGCCGCCTGCCGGGGCCCGTCGCCGCGGAGGATCGAGCTGTCGGCGACGAGGAAGCGGAGGTCGAGCGCCGCCTCCTCGGGCGCCGCGGCGATCGCCTGGAGCTCGACCCGCAGCGGCGGGCGGCTGTCCGGCGTGCTCAGGGGCGTGAGGGTCTCGCAGTCGAGCTGGGCGAGGCGGAGCGCGAGGCCGGTCTCGGGCTCGAAGCGCTCGGCGTCGGAGAGGAGGACGAAGACCCCGGCGGCGGCGGCCATCGAGGTCCGCAGCGCGCAGCCCCGGCAGTCGACGCCCGGGCTGCGTCCGCCGACGACCTCCCGACCGCGGCCGTCGACGAGCGCGCTGAGCTGGAAGCAGACCCCCGGGTCGCTGGTGACCCGGAGGGCGACGGCGTCGGCGGGCCCCTGGTCGCGGATCGTCAGCGTCTCGCTCTCGCCGTCGCTGTTGAAGCGCGCGCGCTCGACCTCGACCCACGCGCTCGCGTCGTCCTCCCCGGACGCCGCCGCGTCCGGGGAGGTGTCGCTCTCGCGCTCGTCCGCGTCGGCGTCGCAGCCGGCGAGGAGCACCGCGAGCGCGGCTCGGCCGAGGGTCGTCGTCCAGCTCATCGGAGCGCCGCCGCCGGCACGTAGCTGCCGATCTGCTGCATCAGCCGGGCGTCGGTCTCCCGGTGGAGGTGGGCGACGAGCTCGCCCTGGGCCGCGGGCTCCGTCCGTGACGCCGAGCCGAGCCAGGTGATCAGCGCGGCGCGCTCGGAGGCCGACGTGCTCGCCGCGAGCCTGTCCGACATCAGGGCGATCGCGTCGGCCGTCGGCGGCCCGTTGTAGGCGCCGACGATCGACGCGCGGACCCCCGGATCGGTCTCCTCGCGCAGGCGCTCGAGGAGGCGCGGCGCCGCCTCGCCGGGATCGAGGCGCCCGAGCGCCTCGGCCGCGTGCCGCCGTGTCGCCGGGCTCTCGGCCTCGAGGTGCGCCGAGAGCTTGTCGGCGAACGCCGCGTCGCCGGTGTTGCCGATCGCGTCGATGATCACGCGCGTCCGAACCTCGTCGCCCGCGGCCGCAAGCTCGCGGTCGAGGGCGTCGCGGACGTAGCCCCGCAGCTCGTCGTCGGCGCTGCGCTTGGCCATCTTGCCGAGGCCGAGGACGCTGACGTTGGCGACGACCGCGTCCTCATCCCCCTGGGCCCGCGCGAGGAGGAGCTCGGCGGTCCCCTGCGTCGGCGCGCCGATGTCCGAGAGCGCCGACGCGGCGCGGGCCCGGTCGACGGCGTCGAGCTCCGGATCGACGAGCGCCTCCGCCAGGACCTCGCGGGCGGCGTCGGTGCCCGAGAGCTCGAGCCCGAGGAAGAGCGCCGGGCGGGCCTCGTCGTCGATGTCGCCGGAGCGCAGCGCGGCGGCGAGCTGGGCCGCGCCCTCGGGGTGGGTCCGCAGCCACGCCGCGAGGTCGCGGGCGGCCGCGAAGCTCGGATCGCCGGCCCCGTCGAAGCGGCCGAGGAACGCCGCCAGCGCCTCGTCGTAGGGGATCTGCGCCGTTCTCGCGTCGTCGACCGCGTCGCGGACGATCTCGAGATCGAAGGCGTCGCGGAAGTCGGCGTC
>JAGQIT010001256.1 GCA_020431135.1 Myxococcales bacterium
GCAAGCACAACAACTGGTCGATGGCCGACTCGCGCGGCCGCAACCTCCTCGAGCCGGGCAGCACGCCGGAGTCGAACCTCGTCTTCCTCGTCTTCCTCGTCTGTACGCTCAAGGCGGTGCACAGGCGGGCGTCGATGATGCGGGCGTCGATCGCCAGCGCCGGCAACGACCACCGCCTCGGCGCCAACGAGGCGCCGCCGGCGATCATGTCGGTCTTCCTCGGCGAGGAGCTCAGCGCGATCCTCAACGCGATCGAGCAGAACGAGGTCAACGTCACCGAGGATCGCCAGTCGATCAGCCTCGGCCTCAGCCAGCTCCCGCCGGTCGCCCGCGACAACACGGATCGCAACCGGACCTCGCCCTTCGCCTTCACCGGCAACAAGTTCGAGTTCCGCGCGGTGCCGTCGTCGATGCCGGTGGCGATGCCCAACGCGGTTCTCAACACCGCGGTCGCCGAGGCGATCGACGAATTCGCGGCCAAGCTCGGCGCCCGCCTCGAGAGCGGCGCGCACCTCGAGGCCGCGGTCTGGGCGCTCCTGCGCGAGGAGGTCCTGGCGACCAAGGCGATCCGCTTCGAGGGCGACGGCTACTCGGTCGAGTGGGTGAAGGAGGCGGAGGCCCGCGGGCTCCCCAACCTGCGGACCACCCCGGAGGCGCTCGAGGCCTGGCGCGAGCCGAGCAACCGCGCGCTCTTCGTCCGCTACGGCGTTCTCAGCGAGGCCGAGCTCGAGGCCCGCTACCGCGTCCGCCTCGAGGAGTACGTCAACAAGATCGAGATCGAGGGCAAGACGCTCCTGCGGATGACCCGGACCGAGATCCTCCCGGCCTGCCTGCGCTACCAGGGCGAGTTCGCCGAGAGCTTCGACAACCTCCAGCGCCAGGCCAGCCGCCTCGGCCTCAGCGACGAGGTCAGCGAGCGCCAGGCAGGGCTGCTGCGCGCGCTCTCGGGCGACATCGCGGCGCTCATCGAGCGCGCCGAGAAGCTCGACGCCGCGGTCTCGGGCCTGCGCAGCCAGGGCAGCCTCGAGGACGAGGCGCGCTACTGCGCGGACACGCTGCTCGCCGCCGCCGATGACGTCCGCGAGCTCTGCGATCGCCTGGAGATCCGCGTCGATCGCAAGCAGTGGCCGTTCCCGACGTACCTCGACCTGCTCTTCCACAACTAGGCGGGAGACGGAGACGGATCGCGCCCCCGCGTCGGGGCCCCGCGGGGCCCGGCCGGGGGCGCGCTGTTCTCGTCGCGGCGGCGCTCAGCGGGCGGCGCTCGGCGGCTCGGCGCGGATGCTGAAGGTGACGAAGCGAGCCGCGGCGGGGTCGCCCATGTCGGCGTCCGAGCTGGCGTACGGCGTGCCGAAGAAGTAGAGCCCCGGATCGAAGGTGAAGCCGGGGCCGGCCATGGGCTCGGCCTGATCGCCGTAGTCGTGGGCGAAGCTCGTCGCGAGGAAGGTCAGGCCGCGCCCGCGGAAGAACCGCGGGAGACGCATCGGGCCGACGAGGGCGACGGCGAAGGCGGCGTCGCTGGCCACATGGATGGTCCCGGCGCCGAAGTCGTAGAGGTCGCTCTGGCCGCGGCGGCGCGCCGCGTAGCGCTCGCGGATGTGGTCGCCCGGGCGCGCCGAGCCGTCGGCGATCGCCTGGGTGATGTCGAGGAGGGCGTCCTCGAGGGCGCGGCGCTCGGCGTCGGTGTAGTGGAAGGGGGCGCGGTCGAGGTAGCGGCCGAGGTACCAGCGCCCGCCCGCCGGCATCGGCCGGAAGTAGGTGAAGTCGCCCCACGCCGTGACCGCCTCGCGGCTGTCCTCGGCGCCGTCGCTGTCGACGGCGATGACGTCGATGCGCGACGCGCCCGCGGGCGACGGCGAGGGGAGGCCGACGGCGCCGCGGAGCTCGACGCCGCGGAGCTTCGCCTCACCCGTTCGCCAGGACTCGCCGCGCGGCGGCTCCCAGGTGCCGTCCTCCATGATGAGGCGGAGCTCGAGGGGGCCGCGCTCGCCGGCGATCGGGACGGTGACGGTCTTGCTCCCGGCGTCCGGCGAGAGGAGGGGCCACGGCGTGCCGGGGGGGAGGTGGAGCTTCGCCTTGAGCTTCGCCGGCGACGGGAGCTCCTCGCGGTCGAGGGCGACGAGCTCCGCGGCGAGCTGGACGGCGACGGCGTCGGCCGGGAGGTCGGGCTGCGGCGGCTCAGGTGTCAGCGGCGTCGGGGCGGGGACGGGCTCCGTGGCGGCGGTCGGCTCCGCGATCTTCGTCGCCTCGGGCGAAGGCGACGGCGCTGGCGCCCGGGTCGGCGGCTCGGCGGAGGCGACGGGCTGCGGCTGCGGTCCGCTCGCGTTGCACGCGAGGATGGCCAAAGAGACAGTCGCTAGCTGGAGGCGGCGGCGCATCGCGGGTCGGCGGGTCCCAGCCTACTACGACACCTCGCCGCGGCGAAGCGTCCGTCGGCGCGTTCGCGTCAAGGAGCCTGTCCCGAAGAGCGGCGCATGGTCCCGCGCCGCGATCATCGGCGCGCTCGGCTTCGCCGACGCGCCGC
>JAGQIT010001257.1 GCA_020431135.1 Myxococcales bacterium
CAAGGGCAACGACTTCTTCGCCGGCCTCAGCGGCAAGTCGCTCAAGGTGCTCTCGTAGCGCCGGCGCGGGGGCCCGTCGGGCGGACAGCCTCGCTAGCTGGGCTCGACGGCGGGCGCCGGCGCCTGGACGACGAGGCCGTGGCGCTCGAAGAAGCCGGTGATCGCCGCGTCGAGCTCGTCGTAGTGCTCGAAGAGGCTCGTGTGGGTGCCGTGGGGCATGCGCAGGAGCTCGGCGCCGGGGATCAGGCGCTGCATCGGCGCGCCGACCTTGGTCGCGGGGGCGAAGGGATCGGCGTCGCCGGTGACGACCAGCGTCGGCACGGCGATCCGCGGGAGGACGTCGGCGGCGCTGTGGGCCTGGGCCGACAGCGCCATCCGCTGGATCGTCGGCGGGTGGATCTGGCGCAGGTGATCGAGGAAGCGGCGGACGTCGCCGTAGCTCGCGTTGGGGCCGATGAGGCCGAGGCGCTGACCGACGGTGTAGGGCGCGCGCAGGCGGCCGGCCTGGACGACGACGCGGGCGCCGGCGTTGAAGAGGCCCCGCGGCACCCGCTTGACGACGGCGCCGATGAGCCTGCCGAAGGGGCCGAGGGCGGTGTCGAGAACCCGCTGGTAGGGCCCGAAGAGGGGGACGAGCGCGGTGATCCGCTCCGGGAAGGCGCGGTAGGCCTCGAGGATCACCTGGGCGCCCATCGAGAAGCCGACGAGCGCCGCCCTGTCGATCCCGGCGTCGTCGAGGATCCGCCGGAGGTCGTCGGCGAGGGCCGGGATCGTCGCCCCCTCGGGGCTGCGCGCCGGCTCCGAGCGGCCGTGGCCCTTGAAGTCCCAGGTGATCAGGGTGAAGCGCCGCGACCACCGCGGGAAGAGATGGTCCCAGTAGTAGACCGAGGTGGTCAGGCCGTTGACGAGGACGACGGGGGGGCCGTCGCCGTGGATCCCGTAGGCGACGCGGGTGCCGTCGGCGGCGACGACGGTGCGATCGTTGTTAATCATCATCGGCGAGTCGCGGACGGGTGAACGCCACGCTTGGCGCAGCTTCACAGTGTATAGTGGTGCGGGATCGCACGGGTCAAGCGATCCAAGGCCTGGCAAGGAGCGCCCGATGGCAACGCGAACTCTCCCCCCCTTCGCTGCGGCGCTCGCCGCGGTGACGTTCTGTAGCTGGACGACCGGCTGCGCCGGCGACGACAGCGGCTCGACCGGCACGACGGCGAGCGCGAGCGACAGCGACAGCGACAGTGATGGTGGCAGCACCGGCGAGGCGACCTCGGCGAGCGACTCCGACGGCGGCTCGACCGGGGGCGAGAGCGTCAGCGACTCGGACACCGACAGCGGCACGAGCGACGGGACGACCGGCGGGGCCTGCCCGCTCGACGTCGAGCTCGAGGTGCTCAGCGCCCTCCTCGTCGACCTCGGGGCGGTCAGCCAGAGCCTGAGCGGCGGCGCGAGCACGCTCCAGCCTGCGGGCTTCCTCGTCGCCCCGGGCTTCAGCGACGACAAGGCCGTCTTCTACGCCGCGGCGCTCGACGAGGCCTGCGGCGAGGCCTCGGTGCTCGACCCCGTCTGCGAGGGCGAGCGCTGCTGGCAGGTCTCGTGCACCGGGGTCGAGGGCGACTGGAGCGTCACCGCCTGGCTCGACCCGCTCCCGGCCCAGGCCGGCGACTTCACCTTCAGCGACCTCTCGGCGATCGTCTCGTGGAGCGAGGCCGAGGGCGCCTTCAGCTATCAGATCACCTCGAAGGCGACCAAGGGCCCGGCGACCTGGGGCGTCAACGCCCACGGCGGGGTCACGGGGACCGGCTTCGACGTCGTCGCCCTCCTCCCGGAGCTGGTCGACGCGCACGAGACCGTGCTCGTCGCCGCCGGCGAGGGCGGGACCTTCAGCGGCGAGCTTCAGGTCGACGGGATCGGCGTGGCGTCGGTCGGCGCTGACGGCAGCCTGACCCCGACCGGGGCGTGCTTCTAGGGGGCCGGCCGTGCGACGCTGGATCTCAGAGGTCGCGCTCGCCTCGGCGCTCGTCGTCGGCGCCGGCGCCTGTCAGATCGACGCGGAGGAGGGCTCGGCGAGCGCCGGCGAGGAGACCGGCGACGCCGGCTCGACCGGACCGGAGGAGGCGCCCGCGGCGACGATCGAGTGGGTCTACACCGCCGACAGCTGCGGCGACGCCTTCGGCGTCGTCCACCGCGGCGACGAGGCGATCGTCGTCGGCAACCTCGACAGCGCGCCGTGGGTGATCCGCCTCGCCGCCGACGGCACGCCGCTGTGGTCCTACACCGACGAGGGCGCCTACGGGGCCTTCTTCGCGGTCGACGTCGGCGTCGATCCGGCCGCCGACGCGCCGATGATCTGGGCCGCCGGCCGCTACGAGGTCGACGGCGGCGAGCGCTACGGGCTCCTCACCGGGCTCGCCGACGACGGCGTCGTCGACCTCGAGCTCGAGGCGATCGGCGGCCCCGGCATCGGCTTCTTCGCGGTCGCGGGCGACGACGGCGGCGGCCTCCCGGTCGTCGCTGGGATCCGCGACGACTTCGACATGCTCGTCGGCCGCGTCGATCCGATCGAGGGGACGCTCGACACCTGGGTCGCGCCGGCCGGGCAGGGCGGGACCTCGTCGGCGGGCTTCGGCCTGCGCGCGGCGGCGGGCGAG
>JAGQIT010000110.1 GCA_020431135.1 Myxococcales bacterium
GGCGGCGAGGCGGCGGAGCGCGGCCTCGACCTCCGCCGCCGAGGGGCGCTCGGCCGGCGCCTTGCGGAGCATCGCCATGATCAGCGCGTCGAGGCCGGGGGGGAGCTCCGGGCGGAAGGTGCGGGGAGGCGGCGGCGTGACCCGGAGATGGCTCGACAGCACCTCCATGTTCGAGCCGCGGAAGGGGACGTCGCCGGTGACCATCTCGTAGAGGAGGCAGCCGAAGGCGTAGATGTCAGCGCTCGGTCCGATCGCGCGGCCGGCCGCCTGCTCGGGCGCGAGGTAGAGCGGCGTGCCGACGATCACCCCCTCCTGGGTGAGGCGGCCGGCCTCGCCGTCGCCCTCGGTGAGGAAGGCGATGCCGAAGTCGAGGACGCGGACCCGCTCGTCGCGACCGACGCGCTCGATGAAGATGTTCTCCGGCTTGAGGTCGCGGTGGACGAGGCCGATCGTGTGCGCGGTGACCAGCACGGAGGCGATCTCGAGGGCGACGGCGTAGACCCGCTCGAGGTCGAGCGGCGCGCCGGGCTCGACCTCGGCGCTGAGGTCGTGGCCCTCGAGGAGCTCCATCGCCAGGAAGCACAGGCCGCGGTCCTCGCCGACGTCGTAGATCTTGACCGCGTTGGGGTGGCCGAGCGCCGACGCGGCGCGGGCCTCCCGGAGCAGGCGGGCGCGGGCGTCGGAGATGCGGTTGTGGGTGTGGATCACCTTGAGCGCGACCGGCCGCTCGAGGCCGCGCTGGGTCGCGCGGTAGACCGCGCCCATCGCCCCCTCGCCGAGCTTGCCCTCGATCCGATAGCGGCCGCCGACGACCTCGCCGATCGCGAGGCCGTCGTCGCTGCGTCGGAGGACGCGCTCGAGAGCGGCGAGGAGGCGGTCGAGCGCGAGCGGCTTGGGCAGGTAGTCGGCGGCGCCGAGGTGCATGGTCTCGACCGCGTGCTCGATCGAGCCGAAGCCGGTCATGATGATCACCGGGACGCCCGGGAGGCGCTGGCGCAGCGTCGCCATCAGCTCGACGCCGTCGACCTTGGGGAGCTTGAGGTCGGTGACGACGACGTCCGGGGTCCAGCCGCGGAGCGCGAGGAGGGCGGCCTCGCCGTCGCCGGCGCTGCGGACCTCGTAGCCCTCGTCGGCGAGGAGGGCCTCGAGGGCGAGGCGGGCGCTCGAGTCGTCCTCGACGAGGAGGACTCGGCGCGAACGCTCGCGCGCGCCCCCTCTACCCTCGCTCGTTTCGCCCGTCATGATGCCTGCGGTGACCGCGCGCTCGATCTGCGGAGCGCCGCGGGTCATCGTAGGGACGCGGCGCGCTGACGCTGCGCGCAACTTGGGCGCGCGCGGGAGCCGTCGCCGCAGATCGTGCGAGTCGGCGGGCGAACGCGCGCATCGCTCCTTGTGAATATGTCTCTTTGAGCAGGTTTCGTGAGACGCGCGGGGCACAGGCCTCGACCCCGCGGCCGCTCAGCCGAGGCGGATCGTCGCGGCGACCGCGGCCGCCACCGCCTCGCGCTCCTCGGCCGCCGCGAGCCCGGTGAGCGCGGCGAGGAGGCGGCGGCTCACCTGACCGACGAAGGGGGCGGCGAGCGGGCCTACGGAGCTGAGGAGTGCGTCGGCGTCCGTGAGGTCGAGGGCCCCGCGGGCGGCCGCGTCGACGAGCGCGTCGGTGACGAGCTCGCGGGCGTAGGCGCCGAAATTCGGGCGCCGGCCGTCGACGTCCGTGAGCCCGTAGCGGGCGCCGAGGACGCCTGACGAGAGCACCTCGCCGCTGTCGCGGAGCTTCTCGGGGTCGCCTGCGAGGGCCGCGATCCCGCGGCCGACGAAGCGCGGGGTCTCGGAGGCGGCGAAGTGGGGATCCGCGGCGATCGCCTCGCGCCAGCGCCCCTCGTCGACGCCGAAGTGATCGAGCACGGCCTCGGAGCGGAGGAACCCCGGCGTCACCGCGACGGCGGCGATCCCCCGCGGGCGCAGCTCCTCGGCCATGGCGAAGGCGAGGCGGATCGTCGACGCCTTGGCGAGGTCGTAGTAGAGCGAGCCGCGGTAGTGATCGCCGACGCCGTCGGTGAGCTCGACGACGAGCCCGCCGGGCCCCTCGCGCGCCTCGCTGCGCTGGATGACGAGCGGCGCCGCGAAGCGCGAGGTGATGAGGTGGGTGCGGACGGCGAGGTCGAGGAGGCGGAGGCCGCCGTCGAGGTCGTGCTCCCAGAACGGCGCGCCCCACTGCGTGAGCGCGTCGCCGCCCCAGATGTCGTTGACGAGGACGTCGAGCCGGCCGGCCTCGGCGCGCACGCGCTCGAACAGCGCGACGACCGCCGCCTCGTCGAGGTGGTCGACCTGCACGGCGACGCCCCGGCCCCCGAGCGCCGTGA
>JAGQIT010001258.1 GCA_020431135.1 Myxococcales bacterium
GCTCGATGTTGGTGCAGAAGGCGCCGTTGCGCTCGCCGATCGAGCCGTCCTCGTTCACCCAGAACTTCGGGACGATGAACATCGACAGCCCCTTCGTACCCGGGCCGGCGCCCTCGGGGCGCGCGAGCACGAGGTGGACGATGTTGTCGGCGGCGTTGAAGTCGCCGTTGGTGATGAAGCGCTTGACGCCCTCGATCTCGTAGAGGTCGCCGTCGATCTGCCGCGCCTTGGTCCGGCCGGCGCCGACGTCCGAGCCGGCGTCGGGCTCGGTGANNACCATCGTCCCGCCCCAGCCCTCGTCGAGCATCCGCTGGACGAAGAGCTCGCGCTGGGCGTCGGTGCCGAGGCGGTCGATGACCTTGGCGATCACCGCGCCGAGCACGTAGAAGGCGACCGTCGGGTTGGCCCCTGCGGTCAGCTCAAACGACGCCCAGCCGACGGAGGGCGGCGCGCCGACGCCCCCGAGGCGCTCCGGCACCTCGAGCATGTGCCAGCCGCCGTCGAGGACCGCGCGGATCGACTTGGCCAGGCCCTCCGGGATCGTGACGTTGCCCTCGTCGTCGAGCTCGAGGGGGACGCGGTCGGACTCGACGAAGGAGGTCGCGAGCTCGCGCTGGACGAACTCCTCGATGTTGGTCAGCGTCGCCTGCACGGTCTCGACGTCGAGCCCCTCGTACCGCCCCTTGCCTAGGGTCGTGCTCCCGATGTCGAGGACCTCGAAGAGGTTGAAGTAGAGGTCGCGGAGGTTGCTCTTGTAG
The DNA here is from genome assembly GCA_020431135.1 of Myxococcales bacterium. GTDB lineage: Bacteria > Myxococcota_A > Polyangia > Nannocystales > Nannocystaceae > JADJRG01. The sequence continues at coordinate 759 of JAGQIT010001258.1, forward strand.
TGCGAGGTCGCGGCAGTGCTCATCTGTAGAAGGTCCCGAACGGCGATACGTGCCGGGGGGATTGTCGGGGATTGACGGCGCTTGTCAATGCGACCTACGCGCGCTGACGGTCCCCTTGGGCCGCCGGGCCGGAGCGCCGCGGTCGCCCCCTCCGGGCGCGTCGAACGTGCTCCTCGCCGCGCTGAGCCCGCTGACGTATGATCCGGCGCCGTCCATGTGCAGAATCTTCGGCTTCCGCTCGGTCATCCAGAGCCAGGTCCACCGCAGCCTGATCAGCGCCGATAACGCGCTGATGTTCCAGAGCGAGCGCCACAGCGACGGCTGGGGCGTCGCCTACTACGTCGCTGGCGCGCCGCATGTGGTCAAGAGCGTCAACACGGCGATGAGCGACCACCTCTTCCAGCGGGTCTCCGGCGTCGTGACCTCGGAGACGGTCCTCGCCCACCTGCGCAAGGCGACGCAGGGCCAGCTGTCGACGATCAACACCCACCCCTTCCAGTACGGCTCGTGGGTCTTCGCCCACAACGGCAACATCTCGGGCTTCAGCGAGCTCCGCAAGGGGCTCCTCGAGCGGATCCCGCCGGTGCTCCGCCGCTTCATCCTCGGCGACACCGACTCGGAGGCGCTCTTCTACCTGATCCTCGGCAAGATGGCCCGCCGCTGCGAGCTCCACCGCCCCGGCTACGCGCTGCGCGACCTCGCCGACGCGGTGAAGGAGGCGGTCGCTGAGGTCGTCGCCCTCGCCGGCCCGATCTGCCCGGACAACGACGCGCCGCCGGACAACAACTTCCTCTCCTTCGTCATCACCAACGGCCGGACGATGCTCGCCCACCAGGGCGGCAAGACGATCCACGTCAGCACCCACAAGGGCCGCTGCCCCGACCGCGACACCTGCCCGAGCTACGCGCCGGAGTGCGAGGGGCCGTCGGCCGACGGTTTCGTCTCGCACCTGGTGTTCTCGAGCGAGCCGCTGCAAGGCGACAACGTCTGGCGGCCGATGGTCCCCGGCGAGCTGATCGGCGTCGACTGGCGGATGCAGCTCCAGCACTTCCCGACGAGCGGCCAGGCGCCGGCGACGGGCGGTCCGCTGATCACCGTGCGGACGCCCTAGCGCGCAGCGAACGGCCGCGTGACGTCGCTGTCGCGCCGTCACTGTCGTCGGCTCTCAGCTTCGCCGACGCGCCGCGGTACCAGGCGCGTTGCGAGCAGAGGCGAGGGCGTCGGCCAGCGACAGCAGGCCCTAGAAGCGCAGCGCGACGCCGCCGACGCTCCAGCCGAGCTGAGTCCGGCCGCGGCTCGTCGCGCCGGCGTTGGCGCTCCCCTTCGCCCGCGCCGACGCCCGTCGCAGCGCGAGGCCGATCGCGAGGGTCACGACCGCGACGCCCGCGGTGACGCCGACGAAGATGTTGGTCGCGCGCCGCAGCTCGTAGAAGCGGGCCTCCTCCGTGTGCGGATAGAAGGAGCCCTCGACGCAGGAGCCGTCCTCGCCGATCGTGCACAGCGCGTCGGCGTAGATCCGACGCTGGCGCAGCGTCACCCCCCCCAAAGCCGCCACCGTCAGGGCCGCAGCCCCCGTCAGGCCGACCCCTGTAAAGAACCCGACCTTGAGCCCGCGCGGCGGCGGCGCCGGCTCCTCGACGCTCGGCGGCTCCTCGGGCGGACCGACGACGGGGGGCGGCGACGGGGCGCGGCGCGGGACGTCGATCACCGCCTTCTCGCCGCCGCGGACCTCGGCCGTGATCGTGCGCGGCTCGGCGCTCCCCTTCTCGCGGATCTCGAGGCGGATCGTCCCGGGCAGGATCCGCCGCGGGAAGTCGTCGAGGGCGACGATCTCACCGTTGAGGCGGAGCTCCTCGACGAGCTCCGGGGCCTCGATCCGGAGGACGATCTCGCTGATCCGCCCGCGCAGCTCGCGAAGGTGCCGGAGCGCCTCGTCGTGGCGCGTCGCGTCGTCGTCCTCGAACTCCAGGTACTCCTCGTAGGCGGTGATCGCCGCGAAGAGCTCGCCGCCCTTGGCGTACGCGCGGGCGCTCGCTACGAGGGCCTCGAGCGAGGGCAGCGTGTCGAACGAGCGCCGGAACTCCTCGGCCGCCGCGCTGTACTCCCCCTCGAGGTAGAGCCGGCGCGCCTCCTGGAACGCGGCGAGGGCCTCGGCCTTGCGCGCCTCCTCGTCCTCCTCGCCGTCGCCGTCGCCGTCGCCCTCCGCCACCTCGCCTGCCACGACCTCGCCCACGACCTCCGCGGGCTCCTCCGCCGTCCCCTCCGAGTCTGGGCCCGCCGCGAAGTCGCCCGCGGCCGCCGGGCCGCCGGCGCGCGCAGGCGCGGCCGGGAGCGCGAGGGCCAG
>JAGQIT010001259.1 GCA_020431135.1 Myxococcales bacterium
GTTGGCGAGGAAGCGCGACTTGGCCGCGTTGGCGTCGTTCGCCCGCCTCTCGGCGGCGACCCGCTCGGCGACCTCGCGCTCGAGCAGGGCGGTGCGCTCCGCGACGCGCGCCTCGAGGCCCTCGTTGGCGCCGCGCAGCGCCTCCTCGAGGCGGCTGCGCCAGACCCCCATCCAGCCGAGGATCAGCGTGAAGGTCCCGAGGATCCCGAGCGGCACGGAGACGTCGAGGCGCGGGTCTGGCGTGAGCTGGTAGGCGACGACGAGGTCGACGGCGAGGAAGAGGAGGAAGCCGGCGACCTCCCAGGCGCGGCGGGCGACGACCGTGACGCCGATGGTGATCGGCAGGAGGCCGAGCACGTCCTCCATCGTCCACCCGTGCTCGACGGCGATGTGGGTGAACCAGGCGAAGAGGACGTAGCAGTAGAGCACCGGCACCGCGCGGAAGTTGCGGCGCAGCGCCGGCGAGACGAACGAGGCGAAGAGGAGCGCGAAGCCGGCGATCGAGAACGCCAGGCGCGCGGCGAAGGGGTCGTAGCCGATGCCCCACTCGACGAGGCCGAAGACCGGGATCAACACCGAGCCGACGACGACGATCCCGCGGTAGAAGCGGAGGTGCTCCTCCGGTCCTTGCGTGGCGGTCGGCGGCACTCGAGAATTGTCGCACAGCGGCGCACGACGGGCTGCGTGACGTTCGGGCGGGCGCGCGTAGGCGCCCATGCGCAGCGAGGGGTCGTCTGCGGGCGGCTGCGGAGCGTGATGAGGTTCGCAGGGCGCGTCGAAGGGCCGTGGAGCGCCGATTCTCCGCGTCGTCGCCGGGTGTCGCGGACCTCCCCGCGTGGCGAATGTGCGTGCGCCGAGGTCCGCCGCTGCGGCCTTGAGCGGGGCCTGGGAGCCTCACCGCGTGCGCTCGCGCCGAGCCACGCCGAGCTGTCGCGGGACATGGCGCGCCGGCTGCGGCGATCGACCGCGTCGTCAGACGCTCTAGCGCGGCGACGCGGCGATGTTGCCCCCGTCGACCGTGAGCACGGCCGCGGTCGTGCTCGGGGCGAGGGCGAGGTAGAGGAAGGCGAGGGCGACGTCGTCGGCCGTGACCTCACGCTGCAGCAGGTTGGTCCGGAAGTAGTCGTCGGGGTCGAGGCCGCGGGCCTGGGCGCGGGCGGCGACGACCTCCTTCGGGAAGAGGCCGGTGCGGATCCGATCGGCGTTGATGGCGTTGCTGCGGATCCCGTCGCCGCCGTACTCGAGGGCGTACTGCTTCATCAGCGCGATCACCCCCGCCTTGGCGATCGCGTAGGGGCCGAAGTCGCGGCCGGGGTTGAAGGCCGCCTTCGACGCGTTGAAGAGGAGGAAGCCGCCGCGGCCCTGCGCGCGCATCACCGCGGTCGCGGCGGCGGCGAGCCACTGCTGGCCGAGGAGGTTGACCTGCAGGCTCTCCTCGAGGAGCTCGTGCGGGCAGTCGGCGATCGGCGCCTGCGGGGCGAAGCCGGCGTTGGCGACGAGGCCGTCGAGGCCGCCGTAGCGGCGCACGCAGGCGTCGACCGCCCCCTCGACCGCCGCCCGGTCGCCGACGTCGACGACGGCGTAGGCGGCTCGGAGCCCGTCGGCGACGGCCGCGAGGCGCTCGCCGTCGCGGTCGACGAGGAAGAGCGCGGCGCCGGCCTCGGCGAAGCGGCGCGCGCAGGCCCGGCCGATGCCGCTCGCCGCCCCCGTGATCAGGACGACCCGCCCGCCGAGCGCCGGCGCGGCCCGGCGCCCGAGCTTCGCCTGCTCCAAGGGCCAGTACTCCATGTCGAAGATGTCGTCCTCGGGGAGCGCCTGGTAGCGGCCGACCGCCTCGGCGTCGGTGATCACGGCGATCGTGTGCTCGTAGAGGTCGGCGGCGACGCGGGCGGCGCGGTCGTCGACGCCGACGCCGA
>JAGQIT010001260.1:0-204 GCA_020431135.1 Myxococcales bacterium
TCGGCGAGGGGCCGCATCGCGGCGAGCATCGCGGCGAGGCGCTCCGCGCCGCGAGGCTCGTCGTCGAGGAGCGGCAGCCCCCACGCCTCGACCCCCGCGAGGAGCTCGGTCGCCTCGGCGAGGGCGCGCCGCTGCGTCCGCGCGCCGCTCGTGCACACGGGACAAGCGTTCGCCGTGAGGAGGCGATTGACGACTACCACGCCG
>JAGQIT010001260.1:209-2532 GCA_020431135.1 Myxococcales bacterium
CGAGCTCGACGAGCTCGCGGCGGAGCGCCGCGCTCTCGCGCAGACAGAGCGGCTCGGCCACCGCGACGACGACGAACGCCGCGTCGTCGCTGGCGAGGAGCTCGCGTAGTGCCGTCGTGTCGCGGCGGAGATCGGCGATCAACGCGTCCGTCTCGTCCTCGCTATAGCCGCGACCGAAGGTCGTCGCGAGGTAGCGATGCTTGGCGAGGAGCGCGTCGAGGGCGTCGATCCAGCCGTCGATCGTGATCAGCGAGCGCAGGAGGCGGAGCGTGTGTCCACAAGGCGCCGTGTCGATGACGAAGCGCGCCGTCGGGTTCGCCGCGACGAGGGCGCTGATCCGTAGGAGAGCGACGAGCTCGTCGAGGCCGGGGGTCGAGAGATCGAGGAGCGCGCGGATGTCCTCCTCGTCGAGGAAGGTGCCGCGGCGAGCGATCTCCGCGAGGGTCTCGCCGTGGTCGCGCTTGAAGTCGCGGAGGTCGTGGCCGGCGTCGACCTCCTCGACGGTCAGGTTCGCCGGAGCGCCTCCGTCCGCGAGCGCGTCGGCCAGCGAGTGCGCGGGGTCGAGGGAGAGCAGGTAGACCTCACGGCGCGGCTCGGCGCGCGCAGTCATCAGCGCCGAGGCGACCGCGCACACGGTCTTGCCGACGCCGCCCCGTCCGCCGAAGAGCGTCAGGCGGGCGAGGAACGGCGGCTGCACCTCAGACCTCGAGGGTCATGTCGACGAAGCTCGACGGCGCCCAGGGACCGGTGATGTCGAAGGTGTAGCTCGCGTCGAAGTGCGAGGCCGCCTCGCCGATCGCCCGGTCGAAGTCCGACTGGCGGTCGCGCTCGACGAGACAGGCGAGGTTGAGCGCCTCTCGCTCGCCGCGCGGCGCGTTGCGGTGGACCTCGGCGCCGAAGCTCTCGAGGATCCCTGCGACCTCGTCGTAGATGCGGTCGCGCTCGTCGTTGACGACCTCCTCGAAGAAGCGACCGAGGGCGATCATCTGGTCGCGCGACGCCTTGCGGACGTCGCCGAGGTTGTCGCGCGCGGCCCGGAGGTCGGGGCGCGTGCTGACGAAGTAGTCGAAGACGTTGGCGACGTCCCAGGCGACCCGCAAGCCCATCTCGAGCTTGCCGCGGACGGCGTCGAGCTGCTCACGCAAGGTCGCGTGGTTGCGCTGGAGGAGGACGCGGACAGAGGCGTCATCGGTTGCGACGTTGCCGAAGGCGAGCGGGAGGATCGTCGCGTCGGCCATCAGCCGCTTGAGCACCTGCATGTGAGCGCTGAGGTTTCGCCGCTCGGGGCGGACCTTAGGCCGGTGGAGGGCGCTGACGATCGCCCCGAGACCCTCGTCGACGATCTTGCGGACGGGTACGCCGCCGAGACCGACGAGGCCCTCCGCGGGGGGGTGCTGCGCGTCGACGATCGCGTAGATGTACTGCCCGTTCTTGTCGTCCATTCGCGCCTGATCTCCGCTCACGCTTGCTGCCCCCCATGGTCGCGGATCCCTCCAGCGACGCCAAGCCCCGGATCCGCGGCATCACCCGGTCGTACGCGCTCGACCGCGAGGCTCAGTCCGAGCGCGTCGAAGGCCCACTGGAGCCCCTTCGCGGCGCGGTCGTTGGCGAATTCGCGGGCGCCGCTGGCGGCCACGAGGCGCGCCCCGATACGGCGCCCGCGGTCGATGAGGGAGCGCCGCGGTCGCGCCCACGGATCGCGACGGAGCCAGCCGAGCGGTCCCGCAGACGCGGGGCCTTTGCGGCGCCCCGTCGCCTTCCGCCGCCAGGAGAAGGGGCTGGTGAGGAGCGCCGCTCCGCGGGCGAAGAGGCCGCGGCTCGCGGCGCGCTTCGGCGGCGACGGCGCGTGGCAGGCGGCCAAGGTGGCGGCGGCGTTCGCCGAGCTGCGCTTGACCGATCGCTTCGACGAGCTGCGCAAACCCTCGGCGCGGTGCTCGGCGACGGTGGACTGGCTGATCGGCAGTCAGGCCGCCCGGCGGGGCTGGGTGCTGGTCACCGACGACAAGGGGCCCGAGTTCGACGATCTACCGCGAGTGGTCGGGCACGGCACGCTGCGGGCGGCGCTGACGGCGATGGGCGCGCCGGGCTGAACTCGCCGCTTCGCTCAGCGGGTGTAGGGCGACGGGTCGGGGTCGAAGCGGCGGATGGGCAGGTGGGCGGCGATCGCGTCCCAGACCGGGTCGAGGCTCCAGACGGGCAGCTCTTCGCGTACGGCGAGCGCGGTGATCAGGGCGGTGTGCAGGTCGAGGTCGACGCCGCGGCGGCGCAGGTGGGCGGCGAGGTCGCCGGCCGACATCCAGGCGCCGAGCGGGTCGGGGGTCGG
>JAGQIT010000111.1 GCA_020431135.1 Myxococcales bacterium
CGCGATCATCGGCTACAGCGAGCTCATCGAGGAGGAGATCGGCGAGGAGCTCGGCGAGCACGTCGAGTCGCTGCGTCGGATCCGCGACTCCGGGCAGCACCTCGTCCGCCTGATCTCCGACATCCTCGACCTCGCCCGCCTCGAGGCCGCGCGCCTCGAGCTCCACCCCGAGCGCTTCGTCCTCAGCGACCTCCTCAGCGACCTCGCGGCGACCTTCCAGCCGCTCGCGCGCAAGCGCGGCAACACGATCATCGCCCGCTGCGATCCTGGCGTCGGCCGCGTCCTCCACGACCGCGTCCGCCTGCGCCAGGTGCTGATCAACCTCCTCGGCAACGCGATCAAGTTCACCGAGAACGGGGTGATCACGATCAGCGCCGCCCGCCGGCACGCGAGCAACGGCATGGAGTGGATCGACATCGCCGTGATCGACACGGGCATCGGCATCCCGGAGAACAAGATCGGCTCGATCTTCGAGTCCTTCGTCCAGGTCGACTCGTCCTTCGCCCGCTCCTACGAGGGCTCGGGGCTCGGCCTGGCGATCGTCCGCAAGCTGTGCACGATGATGGGCGGGACGATCACCGCGAAGTCGGCGCTCGGCTCCGGGACCTCGATCCACGTCCGCCTCCCCGTCGAGGCGCCGACCGAGGCGCCGGACGGCGACGATGCTAGTGTCGGAGACGACGATGCCCGCGAGACGGCCTAGACCCAACCAGATCCCCGGACCCGAGCCCGCGCCGGTGCTCGGCAACCTGCCGCGCTTCCGCGGCCACGGCCTCCTCGCGCCCTACCTCGCCGACTGGCGGCGCTACGGCGACATCCTCCGCTACAAGCTCGGGCCGCGCGAGGTCGTCGCCCTCTGCCACCCCGAGCACCTGCGCCACATCTTCATCAAGGAGCGGGCGCGCTACGCCAAGGGCATGAGCGTCAGCAACGTCGTCCCGCTGATCGGCGGCGGCCTCTTCGCGGCCGACGGCGACGCCTGGCACAGCCAGCGCCGCCTCCTCCACCGCCTCTTCACGACCAAGGCGGTGCGCGCCCACGAGGCCGCGATGATGGCGGCGATCGACGCCCTCGTCGACCGCTGGCTCGCGCTGCCGCCGGGATCGACGATCGAGCTCCTCCCCGAGATGAGCCACCTGGCGATGGACGTGATCTGTCGGACGATGTTCGGCATGGCGGCCGACGCCGGCGCCCGCGAGCTCGGCGAGTCGGTCGCCGAGGCCTTCGCCTGGGTGGGCGAGCAGGGGCTCAAGCTCGTCCGCCTGCCCCTGTCGGTGCCGACGCCCCGCAACCGCCGCTTCAACCGGGCCAAGGCGCGGATCGATCGCTTCCTCCGCGAGACGATCGACGAGCGCCGCGCTCGCGGCCCGCGCGGCGACGGCGGCGATCTCCTCGACCTCCTCCTCGAGGCGAGCGACGAGGAGTCCGGCGCGCGGATGAGCGACACGCAGGTCATCGACGAGGTCGTGACGGTCTTCATCGCCGGCCACGAGACCACGGCGGTGACGCTGACCTGGGCGTGGCTCCTCCTCGCCGGCCACCGCGAGGTCGAGACCCGCCTCCACGACGAGCTCGAGCTCGTCCTCGGCGGCCAGCCGCCTACCGTCGCCGACCTCCCCGCCCTGCCCTACACCCGGCAATTCCTCGACGAGACGATGCGCCACTTCCCGCCGGTGTGGATCGACCCGCGCCAGGCGATCGCCGACGACACGATCGACGGCTACCCGATCCCCGCAGGGACGCTGCTGATGCCGGTGCTCTACGCGACCCACCGCCACCCCGACTTCTGGGAGGACGTCGAGCGCTTCGACCCCGAGCGCTTCGCCCCCGACCTCGCCAAGGCCCGCCACCCCCTCGCCCACGCGCCCTTCGGCGGCGGCCCGCGGGTCTGCCTCGGGATGCCCTTCGCCTACCAGGAGATGAGCCTCGCGGTCGCGGCGATCGCCCAGCGCTTCCGCCTGCGCCGGAGCTACGGCACCCTCCTCGACTTCGACGCCCTCGCCGGCACCCTGCGGCCGCGCTGGCCGACGCTCGTCGACCTCGTCCGCCGCGAGCGCTAGGAACCCGGGAGCTGCGCCGTGGAGGATCGCGAGGCGGGCGTGCGCGGGGCGGCGAGCGACGTCGAGGCCCGCGTCCGCGCGGCCGTCGTCGCCCTCGTCGGCGTCCCCGCGGCCAAGGTCACCCTCGACGCCCGCCTCCGCGAGGATCTCGGCGCCGACTCCCTCGATCTCGTCGAGCTGCTGATGGCCCTCGAGGGCGAGTTCGGCGGCGAGATCAGCGACGCCGAGGCCGAGGCGATCACGACGGTCGCCGGCGCCGTCGCCTTCATCGAGGCGCGCCTGCGCGGCGACTAGCGGGCCCCCGCGACGGAGTAGGTCGCCGCGACCCGTGTCAGCGGATCTAGCGAAGCCTGGTAGTCTGCGCCGGTGCCCGAGGCGATCGTCGTCCCCTCCCTCCTCAACCTCCAGCCGCGCGGCTCCGAGGACGGCCCTGCGTGGCTCGAGCGCGGGCCCCTCGCCGGGCACACGGATCGCGTCGACCTCGTCGACTGGAAGCAACGCAGGAGCCTCGCCCCGCTCGCGGCCCTCGAGCGCCACGCGATCACATCGACCACCCGTGACCTCAGCAGCGCGCCGAAGGTCGCCGCCCGCGTCGCCCTCGCCCGCCTCGCCGTCGTCACCGACCTCGAGGCCGACACGCTGATCGCCGCGGGCGAGCTGGTGATCATCCTCGACTACCACCGCACGAGCGGCGGCGGCGGGCTGACGGTCGTCGAGGACGGCGAGCGCCGCGGCTTCGAGGGCGACAGCGCGACGCTCGGCGCCATGGCGATCGGCCTCGAGCCGGGCGACGATGGCGTCGACGCCGAGCTGATGGATCGCGCCCGCGACACCGAGCGGCTCTACGATCGCGTTCTCCAGGCGCTCACAGCCGGCGCGTACTCCTTCGCCGACGTCGACCTCGCGCTCCTCGCCGACAGCCTGCGGCCGGAGGAGGCCGCCGCCTGGGAGGACGAATTCGCCGAGATCGAGGCCCGCGCCGCCGACCAGCGGCCGCGCGCCGAGGCGATCCTCGCGGCCCTCGACGCCGCCCCGGCCGACGCCGACGTCGTCGCCCTCCCGGAGCTCGGCGCCGCCCAGCGCCTGCGCGAGCCCGCCTTCGTCGTCGCCCCGCGCGAGGGCTTCGAGGTCACCGGCCCGCCGATCGAGGTCCCGGCGGCCGAGCGCTGGCGCGTCGACGCCGTCACCCCGTGGATCCCCGAGGCCCGCCTCGCCCGCTTCACCGCGGCGATCGGCCGCCTCCAGGCGGCGCAGGCCCGGGCGCGCACCCAGGCGCTGGCGAGCGTCGGCCTCTTCGTCGCCCTCGTCGCGGCGCTGATCTACTTCGCGCTGTCGTAGCTCACAGACAAACCGACCGAAGGGTCATGTCCACTCGAGCGGCGACGGCTCCGCCCGTCGAGCCGCCGGCGAGGGTATGCGGGCTCGGGGCCGAGGCGACGGCTAGAAGCGCAGGTTCATCTGCAGGCCGCCGCCGCCGACGAGGCCGAGCGGGACCCAGGCGACGTCGCGGCGCTTGCGGCTCTTCGCCGCCCCGACGCCGAGGAGGCCGGCGCCGACGCCGACGAGGACGGCCCCCGCGATCCCAGCCCCGAGCGCCAGGCGGTTGGCGGTCGTCCCCTCGTCGAGGAGCCCGCGGTAGAAGTCGACGTCGTCGTTGCCCGCGTCCTTCGCCGCCTCGCCGCGGGCGTCGACGCGATCGCCCCAGACGAGGCCGTAGGTCGCGACCCCGAGGCTCGCCGCCCCGAGCCCGAGGAGAACGCCGCCGCTGATCATCAGCGCCCGCCCGGGGCGCGCGTCGCCGTCGTCCGCCGCGGCCGGCTCGGTCACCGGCTCCGGCTCCGGCTCGACCTCGTCGGGCGCCGGCTCCGGCTCCTCCTCCTGCTCCGGGCTCGCGGCCGCGATCTTCTCGCGGAGCTCGGCGAGCTGGTCCTCGACCGCGGCGATCGTCTCGCCGTCGCTCGCGTCGATCGTCTCGAGGTATGAGGTCAGCAGGCGCTCGGCCTTGCGGAGGTAGAGGACCTGCGGGTCGAGCGAGTACGCCTCGACGCTCGCCTGCGCGATCTGATAGACGAGGACGCTGCGCTGCTGGGCGTAGGCCGGCTCCTCCGGCAAGGCGGCGTACGCCTTGGTCCACAGGTCGATCGCGCCGGCGTAGTCGGCGGTCTCGAAGCGGGTCTGGGCCTCCTGCGCGAGCTCGCCGATCTTCACAAGATCAGGCTCGTCGACGCCGCGCGCCGCGGCCGGCCCCGCGGCTGCCAGCGCCAAGGCGCACGCGACCCCCACCGCCACGATCCGCGAGACCATCGTCCGTCGAGCATAGGTCGACGCCGAGGCCCGCGACAAGCCGTCTGCCGCCGCGCGACGCCCCGCCGCCGCCCTCACGATACCCCTGTCCGAAGCGACAGATTATGTGCGACGGCGCTCACGGCCGCGCGCCCGCGCCCGACGCCGCGCGATGGCGTAGCGGCGCGCACGGGGCCGCGGGCCGGCGCTTCAAGTCGAGCCCCGACTCGCGGATAATGAGCCGTGGCCTCGATGACCCCGCGCGCGCTCACGCCGATCGCCGCGCTCGCCCTCGGCGCGTGCTTCAGCGGCACCTTCCTCGCGGGCCAGCCCTGCGACAAGGACGCGGACTGCGGCCCGACCCTCTCGTGCGAGGAGGGCCGCTGCGGCGGCGGAGCGGCGAGCGCGACCTCGACCGGCTCCGACGCGTCGACCGCCACCTCGACCTCCACCTCGTCGACCTCCACGTCCACATCCACGACCGTCGAGCCGACGACCTCCACCTCCACCACGACCTCCACCTCCACCACCGGCGACGAGTCGACGTCGACGACCGGACCGAGCTGCGGCATCGGCTCGTGCACCGACCTCGACATCCTCTTGGTCGTCGACAACTCGCCGAGCATGGACGACGACAGCGAGCGCCTCGTCGCCCTCCTCCTCGCCTTCGGCAACAAGCTCCTGCCGGCGCTCAAGCAGGCGTGCAGCGTCCACATCGGCCTCGTCACCACCGACGTCTACGCCCCCAACCCCGCGGAGTGTCAGAAGCTCGGCGCCCTCGTCAGCGTCGACAACGACGGCGAGCCCTGCCCCTTCGCCGAGGGCTTCCCCTACGCGACCTCGGCGGACCTCGGCGACCCGACGAAGCTCGCCTGCATCGCCCTCGTCGGCAACGAGGGCAACCCCGACGAGCGCCCCTACGACGCCCTCCTCGCGGCGCTCAACGCCCAGAACAACGAGGGCTGTAACGAGGGCTTCATCCGCGAGAACGCCTTCCTCGCGGTGCTCATGGTCACCGACGAGGACGACGGCGAGGCCGACGATCCGCAGGGCCACGACGGCTCCGACACGCTCGACTACAACCTGTGGTTCAGCGCCCTAGAGACGATCAAGGGCGGCAGCGAGAACATCTACTTCGCGCTGGTCACCGGCGACGCGGACCAGGAGAACAGCCTGTGCCCGTGGGATCCGCTCAGCGGCCCCGACGGCGTCGGGGCCTCGGACGCGCCGCTCCTGCGCGCCCTGGCCGAGAAGTTCCCCGACGACCACCGGGCGATCGGCTCCCTGTGCCAGGCCGAGGCGGTACCGGACGTCTTCTACCCGCTGATGGACGAGGTCCTCGGCGATCTCAACAGCGTCTGCGGCGCGGGATAGCGGCGCGAAGGCGAACCTCTGAGGGCCCCCCTTTTTCGGCTATCGTGATCGTCTGTGGCAGGTGACGACGACGACGCGCGGCGGCGCCTGGCGCCGGCCGCTGAAGCGGCAGAGGACGGCGCGACGCGGATCTCCTCAGAGCTCACGGCGTCGTCGTCGTCGTACCCGAGCCAGCGCCTCGTCGCGTCGCCGACGACGGTCCTCCCCGGCGAGGTCCTCGGCGATCGCTACCGGGTGATCGAGCGCCTCGGCAAGGGCGGCATGGGCGAGGTCTACCTCGCCGAGCACATCGCCATCGGCCGCAAGGTCGCGATCAAGACGCTCAGCGGCGACTTCCACGAGCGCCCCGAGCTCGCCCGCCGCTTCCTCCAAGAGGCGCGGACGGCCTCGAAGGTCCGCCACCCGAACATCGTCGACATCACCGACTTCGGCCACACCGAGCTCGGCGGGCCCTTCTTCGTCATGGAGCTCCTCGAGGGCGAGGACCTCAAGACCCGCCTGCGCCGCGAGCGGACGCTGCCGTGGCCCGAGGTCGTCCGGATCACGACGCAGATCTGCGCCGCCCTCACCGCGGCCCACGCCCACGGCGTCGTCCACCGCGACATGAAGCCGGACAACGTCTTCCTGATCCAACAGGGGGACGACGAGCAGATCAAGGTCCTCGACTTCGGCATCGCCAAGATCACCGCCGGCGACGAGGCCGGCGACGCGACGCGCACGGGCGTGCTCCTCGGGACGCCGCACTACATGTCGCCCGAGCAGGCGCAGGACGATCCCCTCGACGCGCGCTCGGACATCTACTCCCTCGGCGTGCTCCTCTTCCGCATGGTCACGGGTCGCCTGCCCTTCCGCGGCAAGTCGTTCATGAAGGTGCTCGGCCAGCACATGACCGACGCGCCGCCCTCTCCCCTCGAGTTCGCCCCCGAGGGGACGATCGGCGCGGCGCAGGAGCGGCTCATCCTGACCTGCCTGGCCAAGCGCCCCGAGGATCGCT
>JAGQIT010001261.1 GCA_020431135.1 Myxococcales bacterium
CGCCGCGCTCGAGCAGGAGGCGGACGACCCCGTCGTCCCCCCGCTGAGCGGCGCTCGCAAGCGGCGTGATCACCCGGGCGTCGGCGCCCTCGAGCGGCGCGCCGCGGTCGAGGAGGAGGCGCGCGCAGGCGACGTCAGTGGCGCTGTGGAGGGCGCTGAGGGAGCCCTCGGGGGCGATCTCCGCGCCGCGATCGAGGAGCAGCTCGACCAGGTCGACGCGGCCGATCTCCGCGGCGACCTCGAGCGGGCGGGTCCAGCCGTAGGCGTTCGGATCGGCGCCGGCGTCGAGGAGCGCGCGGGCCCCGTCGAGGTCGCCGGCGTAGACGCGAGCGAGGAGCGAGCGCGGGTGGACAGGCGGCGACGGGTGGCGACACGCGGGCGCCGGCGCGAGGCGACAGGCGCCCCAATCAAACCTCGAGGTGTGCGGGGCGAAGTAGGGCGACGGCAGGCGCAGGCGCAGGTACTCGAGCGCCTGGACGAGGACGTCGCCCGGGCTCGGTCGGAGGACGGCGCCGACGGCCCGGTAGGTCCGGCGCTCGCGCGGATCGTAGACGAGGAGGCGGTCGACCTCGCCGGGCACCCAGCCGGGGATCCACGCGACCTCGAGGTCGAGGTCGCCGCCCCACATCTCGCAGCGGTAGAGGATGAGCGGCGCCCGGATCGCGAGCGAAAGCTGCTTGAGGGCCGCGAGCGTCGGCCGCGGCGGCGCCTCGGCGGGCCCCAGGCCGCGCTCGCGCAGCGCGGCGACCTCCCGCGGATCCGCGAAGGAGATCCGCGGGACGCGACGCCCCTCCGCGCGGTCCGGGAGGAGCGCGTCCCACGGGACCTCGGGGCGCAGGCGGTGGGCGTCCGGGGGGCCGAAGTCCGGCAGCGCGAGCAGGCCGCCGCGCGGGAGCGCCGGCGCCCCGGCGCCGATCGACCTGAGGTGGTGGAGCGCCGGTCCGAGAACAGCATGTCCCTTCAGACATGTCATCGCCAACGGCGTGGCCTCGGTGTAGAGGCCGCTGAAGGACCAGGGCATCCGCCGAGCTTGGCGGAGAACCCCGGCGGGCTCAAGGACCCAGCAGCCGCGCTCGCGCGCGCGCTCAGGGATGGACCGAGAGCGCGCTGACCATCGGCGCCGGCCGGCCGCTGGCGTCCGGCACCGTGAATTCGAGCTCGCCGGCGCCGATCCCCTGGTCGACGATCATCTGGGCGATCGTCGTGACCTGGCCGCCGACGACGACGCGGTAGCCCGAGAGGTCGAGGATCACCGGCGTGCTGCCGACGCTGATGTCGTCGAGGGCGGCGATCACCCACGAGCCGTCGGCGAGCTGGAAGCGCAGGCGCGGGTCGCTGAGGGTCACGCCGCCGGTCGCCGGCATCGCGTCCGGGTTGAGGGAGATGTTGAGGTTGCCGGCCTGGATCGGGCACACCGGGCAGATCGGCGTGTCGGGCTGCGGCCGCGTCCACGGCTCGGTCGTCACGCCCGGGGCCGCCGTGAGGGCGAGCGGGGTGGTCGGCGGGCCGCTGGCGGCGCAGCGGCGCAGCGTCGGCGCGCCGAAGGAGCCGCAGCTCAGGGTGACCTCGGCGCAGCTCAGGTCGGCGTCGGGGCGGGTGACGCTGACGCCGACGAGCGCCGAGCTGCCGCTGACGCTGAAGCTGGCGTCGACCAGCGCCTGGATGTTGCTCGGCGCCGGGGCGTAGGGGTTGGCGCAGCTCGCAGCCTGGCCGGTCGCCGCGCAGGTCGCCGCGAAGGCGTCGTGGGCGAGGATCCGGCGGACGTTGGCGACGCTGCGATCGTAGCGCTGGAGGTCGACGCGCAGCGCGAGCTTGCGGCCGCTCGGGTCGATCGCCGCCATGATCTCGTGCGGCGTGCGCTGGCGGTCGAGGGACCAGGCGCGGGCGGCGATCCCCGAGAGGGTCGCGGCCGCGACCGAGGTGCCGGTCCAGCTGTCGGTGCGCCCGGTGACGCTCTCGGCGACGGCCTGGAAGGCGGGGAGCGCCCGCGCCGGCAGGCTGTCGGGGCGCGCGCTGGGGATCGGCCGGTCGCGGTAGGTCAGGCCGCCGGCGGCGTAGACGAGCGAGCCGGCGCCCCCGTCGGCGCCCTCGCGCGGGTCGGTCACGAGGTCCTTGCCGAAGAGCGCGGCGCAGATCGGCGCGGCGGGGGACGGCAGGCGCTCCCAGGCGGCCGGCGCGAGCGGGCCCTCGCTCTCGCAGGGCGCCCCCCGGTTGTTGCCGGCGGCGGCGATCAGCAGGGCCTGGTTGCAGGCCGCCCAGGTGAGGCTGGCGTGGACCGCCTGGACGGTCGCCGGCACCGTCGTGTTGTCGCCCTTGAGGAGATCCATGTGGGCCGCCGGCTCGACCGCGAGCTGGGCGAGGCTCGCCTCCCAGCCGAGGCTCATGTTGACGATCAGCGGGCCGCGCGACGCCGGCATCCGCCGCCAGCGGATCACCGACTCACCGACCGCGCGGGCGAGCGAGCCGAGGCTGCCGAGGGGTCCGCCCGCCGGGTCGATCATCGGGCTGTCCGGGTTGTAGGGGAAGGCCTGGGCGTGGAACTGGCGCGACAGGCAGCCGCTCTCCTGGTCGGGGCAGCGGACGTCGCGGACGAAGCCCGCCATCGCCAGGCCGTGGCGCAGGCGCGGCGCGGAGCGGCCGTAGCTCGCCTCGGCGTCGCCGTAGCCGGCGCTGTCGACGACGGCGACGATCGGCGCGGTGCTCGGCTCCTTGGCGATCGTCCCGCCTGCGGGGAGCGCCCCGGCCTGGCTGCGGTAGGCCTCGGCGAGGGCCTCGCGCAGATCGCTGGCGCCGCCGAGGTACGCCGGCGAGCGCCGCTTGCCGCCGCCCAAGCCCTCGACCGTCGGCTCGGCGAGCTGCGCCTCCTTCACCGTCAGAGTGGACTGCTGCGGGACGACGACGTCGCGGTCGGCGTCGATGCGGACGATCTTCGCCTGGTCCGCGGGGGCGAAGCTCGGCGCGCCGCCGGGGTCGCTCGGCGCCTGGGTCCAGCGGTACTCGCAGAAGCGCTCGAGCGGGGTCGGCAGCGGATCCGCCTCGAGGAGGGCGACGCTCGGCCCCTGGCGGAAGAGCGGCGCGACCTGCCAGGCGTTGTTGTCCGCCGGCGGACAGGGATCGCTGGGGGCCTTGTCGACGAGGGCGACGTAGCGCCAGGCCGCGCCCGCGCTGCCGCCTCCGCCGAGGCTGACGGCCTCGGCGGCGCTCGTCTTCGCCGGCGCCAGGAGGCCCTCGACCTCGACCTTGTCGGTGGCCCCGTCGCCGCCGGAGACCGCCTGCTTGAGGCGGTCACGGGCTTCGGGCGAGCAGGCGGCGAGGAGGGCCGCGGCGACGACGGCCGCGGCGTGGACACGCGGGCGCGGGTGGGCGGCGAGGGCGAGGCGGGCGCGATCTCGGGACATCAGCACGAACTCCAGACAGTGCCCCCTATACTGCGCGGGCAGGCGATCTTACGTCGCCTCTCAGCGATCGCAGAAGCCACGCTGATCAGCGCCCCCGCCCCGCCGCTGTGATAGCTTCGCCGACGGTGAGCGGCCTGACGCGCGAAGACGTCCAGCGGGCGCTCGACAACGATCGCCCGGCGCTGGCCAAGCTGGTCCGCGAGCTCGTCCCGGTGATCAAGGTCGAGGTCGGCGTCGCCCTCGTCCGGCGGGCGCGACCGCAGGGGCGCGACCCCCGGCAGGACGTCGACGACTTCACCCAGAGCGTCCTCGTCCATCTCCTCAGCGACGGCGGCAAGCTCCTGCGCCTGTGGGATCCCGCGCGCGGGCGCTCGCTCGCCAGCTTCGTCCGCCTGATCACCCGCCAGCGGGTCTCGCGGATCCTCCAGGGCCACCGCGGCAACCCGTGGAGCGACGAGCCGACCGAGAACGATGACTTCGAGACCCTCGCCCCCGAGACCGACGCCGCCCCGGTGCTCGAGTCGCGCGACCAGCTCCGCGTGCTGATGGAGCACCTCCGGGCCCGCCTGAGCGAGCGCGGGCTCCTCCTCTTTCAGCAGATCTACGTCGAGCAGCGGCCGATCGCCGAGGTCGCCGCCGAGCAGGGGATGACCCGCGGGGCGATCGACGCCTGGAACTCCCGCACCCGCAAGCTCGCCCGCACCCTCGCCGCGGAGCTGAAGCTCCAATGAGGCCGCCGCAGCGCCGACGCTGGCGGCCGTGAAGATCCCGTGTCCGCGCGCGCAGCCATCGTCGGCCCCGCTCGTCGTGAGGACGAGGCGTCGCGCTCCCTGGCGGCCGTGCCCGCGCCGCAGACCGCGAGCCGCCGCCGCCCGCGAGTCGACGCTCCGCCGCCGCGAACGCCGTCCGTCGCCCCTGGCCGTTCCGACAGGGCGCCGCGCCGCGCCGACTCGGCGTGGGCCCCGCCAAGCGCGGACCGGGGGGCTCCGCCGCCGCGCCCCGTCACGTCCAGCGGAGGTGACAGACCCCCCTGCCGCCCGAATTCTCCGAGGGCCGCGTCGGATCGCCGTCCGTCGATGTCTATGGAGCCTCGTACCTCCGTCGAAGCGCCGCTGCCGTGCGATCCACCCCACACGCCGGGATCCTCGTCGATCTCCTCGCGCCCCGCGCGTCGACGCCGCGTCTCCGGACGCGCGCGTCCTTGCTAGACTCGCCACCCGCCCCCAAGACCATGGCCGATGATCTCCTCCAGCGCCTCGGCGAGCTCGAGCGCGAAGACAACGCCGACTTCCCACACGAGTGGGAGGCCGTCGTCGCCGGGACGATGTCCGCGGAGGAGGCGGCGCGCCAGCGTCCGGACGCGGCGCCCGACGAGCAGGAGCGCCTCGCGGAGCTCCTCACGCCGCTGACCGACGACGGCGTCGACGGCCTCGTCGATCAGCTCCAGGCGGTTCTCAGCGGCGGGGCGTCGGTCGCCGAGCTCCGCGGGGAACCAGCAGCCCCGACCGCCGAGATCCCGGCCGCCGAGATCCCGACCGCGCCGATCGACCTCGCCGCCGCCCGGGCCCGCCGCCGCGGGCTCTTCGCGGGCGTCGGCAGCCTCGTCGCCGTCGCCGCGGCCCTCGCCCTCTGGCTCCGCCCGATCGGCCCCGCGGACACCGGCGCTGGCCCGGCGATCGATCTCGTCCCCTACGCCCTCGACGTCCGCAACGACGAGGTCCGCGGGCAGCGCTCCGGCGACGAGAGCGACGGCGACGGCGAAACGCATGGCGCGGACACGCCGGCCCGCTACCGCCCCGACTCGACGCTGCGCTGGGTCCTCGCCCCCGACGAGGCGCTCGACCTGCGCGGCGGC
>JAGQIT010000013.1 GCA_020431135.1 Myxococcales bacterium
GACGGCTTCGTCCACGACGGCGTCGAGGAGTGCGACGACGCCAACGACGTCAACACCGACGATTGCCTCGACACCTGCGTCGCCGCGACCTGCGGCGACAGCTACGTCCACGAGGGCGTCGAGCAGTGCGACGACGGCAACGACGACAACACCGACACGTGCACCAACGAGTGCATCTCGGCGATGTGCGGCGACGGCGAGATGCAAGCGGGCGAGGAGTGCGACGACGCCAACGACGACGACACCGACGCGTGCACGTCGATGTGCCTCAACGCCGTGTGCGGCGACGGCTACATCCTCCAGGACGTCGAGCAGTGCGATGACGCCGGCGAGAGCGCGACCTGCAACGCCGACTGCACCCCGGCCGCCTGCGGCGACATGATCGTCAACGCGGCCGCTGGCGAGGAGTGCGACGACGGCAACGAAGTCGACACCGACGAGTGCACGACCATGTGCCTCAACGCCGCTTGCGGCGACGGCTTCGTCCAGGAGGGCGAGGAGTGCGACGACGGCAACAGCGACGACGGCGACGGCTGCTCGGCCGAGTGCGCCTCCGAGTACTGCTTCACGCTGACCAACGACGGCAACGAGAACCTCAACAACAACACATGGTTCGACAGCTGCATCAACGCCGTCGGCAACACGGTCACGGTCCGCCTCGTCGACGCCAACAACAACGAGGTCTACAAGGCGAGCGGCCAGAAGGTCGGCAACTGGACCAACGACTTCATCACCTCGGACGCCGCCGCCAACTCGCAGTACCACTCGAGCAACCACAACCGGATGGTCACCCTCGACAATGGCGACAAGCTGATGATCGCCGGCCGCTTCTCGCAGAACTCCGGCTGCGGCGGGTCGTTCGGCAACGGCTACGGGATCGTCATCTACCCGGCGAACCCCAACTACTACTCGAACCCGAAGATGCTGGTCTTCCCCTACCGCCTGCAGGTCGGCAACAACAACCCGCGCAGCTTCAGCGGCTGGGCGGTGAGCAAGGAGATCGCCTACAACGGCTCGAGCTTCAACACCTGCCAGAACACGATCCCGGTGTTCAACGGCACGTTCACGCTCACCGTCAGCAACTAGCGGCCGCGACCGCGCGCGCGGCTGAGCCGGCGCGCGCGGCCGCTTCGCCGGCTCACGGCATCGTGCAGGTGCCGTTCGAGCAGGTGAAGCTGACGTCGTTGTAGTACCAGCCGTAGCGGTTCCAGGGCGCGCCGCCGTCGTTGATCAGGACGTCCTCCGGGAGGCCCTGGTAGTCGGTGTTCTCCTCCGCCGCGCCGAAGCCGAGGTCGGAGTTCGTGACCTTCAGGCCGCTGAGGCACTGGAAGCCGCAGTCGTCGATGAAGATCCCGCCGCCGCCCTCGTACTGGCCGGTGCCGGTGGTGTGGTTCTTGCGGATCACCGTGTTGGTGATGTCGCAGGCGCTCAGCCCCGTGCACCCGTAGGAGAGGGCGAGGGCGCCGCCCGTGCGGGCCTGGTTGGAGATGAAGACCGAGTCCTTGATGTGGACGCGGCCGTAGCTGGCGATCGCCCCGCCCTCGGCGGTGACGACGTTGCCCTCGAAGACGGAGTTCTCGATGTAGATGTCGGGGTTCTTGCCGCCGTTGTTCGAGCCGTCGACGTGGACGCCGCCGCCGTACTCGGCGGAGTTGTCGAAGAAGCGGCAGTCGCGGATCGTCAGCTTCTCTTGCTCGCCGTAGGTGTCGTCGACGGAGATCGCCCCGCTCGTGCTGATGTTCCAGCCGCTGGGGACCTTGGCGTTGCTGTTGGTGAAGCCGAAGCCCTCGACGACCGCCTCGCCGTTGCCGAGCTTGAAGTAGAAGCCGCCGCCGTTGATGATCGTCTTGTCCGCGCCGGCGCCGCGGAGGGTGACGTCGATCGTCACCTCGATCTTGTCGTTGTAGGTGCCCGGGCAGACCTCGATGATCGAGCCGTCGCTCGACGCCGCGAGGCCGGAGACGATCGTCGGGAAGCGCGCGGTCACGTTGGGCTCGACTGTGACGATCACCGGGTTGTCGGGGTCGTCGTCGCAGTCGGCGACGAAGTCGGGGACGTCGCCGCCGGTGGTCGTGCCGCCGTCGGTCGTCGTCCCGTCGGTCGTCCCGTCGCCGGTGGTGGTGGTGTCGTCGCCGGTGGTCGCCGTCGCGCCGCCGGTGGTCGTCCCCGTGCCCTCGGTCGCGCTGTCGTCTGAGGTCGCGCTGTCGCTCGACGCCGTCGTGCCGCTGCTCGCGGAGGTCCCGTCGCTGTCGCTCTCGGTCGCGCTGCTGCCGGCGCTCGTCGCCGTCGCGCTGGTCGACGCGGACCCCTGCGTGGTCGAGTTCGTCGCGCTGCCGAGGGTCGTCTGCCCGGCGGTCTGTGACTCGCTCTCGGAGTCCATACCCGAGCCACATCCGCCGATCGAGCAGATGATCCCAAGCCGAAGCAGCGGTGAGAGGTGCCTGTGCATCGGCGGAAGCTAGCACGCGCGGCGTCGCGCCTGCAGCCGGGGCGAGCGGACCACCGCGAAGGTCGACGTCCGCGAGGTTTGCGAGGTTCTCCGTGGGTGCCGACGGCGGGCACGAACGGCCGGGAGTAGGGCGGGGAGAGAGGCCCGGACATCGCCGCGTGGCCGACATTCCCTGCCTGCTCATCTCGAATTTCAGACTACGAAATTGCGGATGCCCAAAGGCCCGCGAAGAGCGCAGGGCTCGCCTTCGCGGCCTCGGGGGGCTCGTCGGCGCCTCAACCGGCGTCGTCATGGACATGACCATTGGCACAGGTTGTGGCGTCGACCTCGGGTCCGCGTGGCAAGTGACAGCGGAGGTGCGCGCGGCCCAGATGCGCGCACCTCGTGAGCGCCGGTGCTCGCCCCTCTGCGTTCGCGCGGCCGCGACGAGGCCGCTCGCGGCCGTGCTACAACCCCGCGCATGCACGTCCTCGTCGTCAACTGCGGCAGCTCCTCGATCAAGAGCGAGGTCATCGACGTCACCTCCGGTCGGCGCCACGGCGGCTTCCTCGTCGAGCGGATCGGCGAGGAGGACGGCGCCGCGACGCGCCTGTCGTGGCGCGGGCCGTGGGACCTCGGCGACGACCCGCAGGCGATCGACGGGGCCTCGCACGCGCGGGTCCTCGCGGTCGTGCTCCCGCAGGTGTTGGCCAAGCTCGAGGCCGCGGAGATCAGCCTCGACGGGGTCGTCCACCGCGTCGTCCACGGCGGCGATCGCTTCGCCGAGCCGGCCCGGATCACCGCCGACGTCGAGGCCGCGATCGCGTCCCTCATCCCCCTCGCGCCGCTCCACAACCCGGCGAACCTCGCGGGTATCCGCGCCGCCCGCGAGCTCCTGCCGGGGCTCGAGCACGTCGCGGTCTTTGACACGGCCTTCCACCAGACGCTGCCGCACCGCGCCCAGGCCTACGCCCTCCCGCGCGCGGTCGCCGAGCGCCAGGGCATCCGCCGCTACGGCTTCCACGGGCCGAGCCACGCCCACGTCGCCGCGGCCGCGGCCGCCTACCTCGGCGAGGATCTCCGCGACCTCCGCATCATCACCTGCCACCTCGGCAGCGGCTGCTCGGTCTGCGCCGTCGAGTACGGCCGCTCGGTCGAGACGAGCATGGGCATGACGCCGCTCGAGGGGCTCGCCATGGGCACGCGCTGCGGCGATCTCGACCCCGGCGTCATCCTCCACCTGCTGCGCTGCGGCCACGACGTCGACGCCGTCGATCGCATGCTCAACCACGAGAGCGGCCTCACCGGGCTCTCTGGGGTCGGCAACGACATGCGCGACATCGAGGCGCGGGCCGGCGAGGGCGACGAGGCCTGTCGTCTGGCGATCCACGTCTTCGCCCACCGCCTGCGCAAGTACATCGGCGCCTACGCGGCGGTGATGGGCGGGGTCGACGCGATCGTCTTCACCGGCGGCATCGGCCAGAACAGCGCGCTCATCCGCCACCGGGCGTGCCAGCGCCTCGAATTCCTCGGCGCGCGCCTCGACGAGGAGCGCAACCGCGACGCCCGCGTCGACCACCGGCCGGGGGCCGAGAAGGTCGTCGAGCTCAACACCTCGCACAGCCGCGTGCGCCTCCTCGCCGTCGCAACCGACGAGCAGCTCGAGCTCGCCCGCCAGGCAGTGGCCCTCTTCGAGGCCCGCGACAGGATCGGCGCGGCCCGCCGCGAGTCGACCGAGCCCGTGCGGCCGATCCCGATCGCGATCTCCGCTCGCCACGTCCACCTGACCGAAGAGGCGGTGGTCCAGCTCTTCGGCCCGGGTCATCGGCTGAGCGAGCGCAAGCCGCTGTCGCAGCCCGGCCAGTTCGCCTGCGAGGAGACCGTCGATCTGATCGGGCCCAAGCGGACCATCGAGGGCGTGCGCGTGCTCGGGCCGACGCGCTCGAGCTGCCAGGTCGAGATCAGCCGGACCGACGAGTTCTTCCTCGGCCTCGACGCCCCGGTGCGCGCCTCCGGCGACGTCGCCAACAGCCCGGGGATCACGCTGCGCGGCCCCGCGGGCGTCGTCCAGCTCCGCGAGGGGGTGATCTGCGCCTGGCGTCACATCCACATGCCGCCCGACGACGCCGCGCGCTACGGCGTCGCCGATCGCGACGTCGTCGAGGTCGCCGTCCACTCGCCGAGCTCCGGCCGCGACCTCGTCTTCGGCGACGTCATGGTCCGAGTGTCGCCGAAGTACGCGCTCGAGATGCACATCGACACCGACGAGGCGAACGCCGCGGATCTCCGGGCGCACAGCGAGGGGCTCCTCGTCCCGGCCGACGGCGCCGCCCGCTTGACCAAGCGCAAGGTCGTCGCCAGCCGCCTCGTCTAGGAGACCTTCCGATCGCGCCTCTCGGCCGCGTCAGAGCGCAGCGGTATCGGGCGGCGACTCCTCGGTGGTTTCTCGGCGACGTGCGCCACGGTCGGAGGCCCGCGTGCTCGCGTAGCGAGCCCGGTCGAGGTCAGGCGGCGATGAAGTCGGCGACGCGCGCCCAGATCCGATCGAAGTCCTGGACGCGGAAGTCGCTGAGGGAGCGCAGCCAGTCGTTGTGGAGGTCGTCGGCGCCGCCGTCGAAGTGGCCGAGAACGTCGAGGTGGTCGCCCCAGGCGCAGGCGAGGACCTCGCCCCAGACCTGCGAGAGGGTCGGGACGATCGCGTCGTTGGCCGCCGGGTCGGGGAGCGCCCCGAAGGCCGCGCGCAGGGCCGCCTCCTGGGCGGGCCCGGGCCGGGGCGCGCCGCCGCCGGAGGCCGTGAGGGTGTAGATCGCGCGGAAGATCGCGTAGCTCGCCTGGTCGAAGGGGCTGCCGGAGCGCAGCGCCCCGCGCAGCGTCGGCGGCCTAGCCTGGAGAACGACGCTGCCGTAGCGCAGGCCCGGGCGCAGGGAGCAGCGGGTGTTGAAGAGCTCCATCGCCGAGGCGCCGAGCTGCGGCAGGAGCGAGCTGTCGCTGGCGACCTGGCGGAAGAACGCCTCGATGTGCCGCGCCTGCTCCGGCGTGAAGTCGCGGAGGACGTCGCGGTAGAGCTCCTCGAGGAGGCCGCCCTTGGCCCCGACGAGCGCGCCGAGCGGGCCGAAGATGTCGGCGACGCGGGTCATGATCGGCAGCGGCACGCGGCCGACGCGGATCGAGTGGATCGTCATCGCCGAGAGCAGGCGGAGGAGCTGCTGGCCGAGGACGCTGGCGAGCTTGTCGGCGAGCGGGGTGCCGCGGTGCGGCGAGGTCACGGAGACGACGGCGCGGACGTGCGGGGCGAGGTCGTCGACCTGGCCGCCGGTCGGCAGCTCGACGTCGGGCGTCATCAGCAGGCGGGCGTCGAGGCCCCCGGTCGAGTGGCCGACGATCGAGATCGGCGCGCCGTCGGCCCAGGTCTGGCGGATCACCGCGAGGAGGGCGGCGGCGCGCCGCGGCAGCGACGCGGTCGGCAGGACGCGGACCTCGTGGAGCTCCGGGGTGACGCCGCGGGCGCGCAGGCCGGCCTCGAGGGCGCGGCGGACGTGGGCGAAGTACTTGAACTCGCCGAAGTTGGCGAAGCCGAAGAAGCCCGGGACGAGGTAGACGAAGTGCCGCGCGTCACCCATGCCCGCCGAGGATAGCAGCCGTCAGCCCTGGGGCGGGCTTTGGGGCGCGCGCGACGGGTCGCCGACGACCTCGACCCGCAGCGGCCCCTCCGGCGCCGGCATCAGCACGCGGTTGGGCAGCGCGAGGCGGACGCCGGCGTCGTCGAGGGCCGCCTTGATCGCC
This sequence comes from Myxococcales bacterium, assembly GCA_020431135.1. Taxonomy (GTDB): domain Bacteria; phylum Myxococcota_A; class Polyangia; order Nannocystales; family Nannocystaceae; genus JADJRG01. Next base: position 6,212 of record JAGQIT010000013.1, read on the forward strand.
GGCTGGAGGGTGTTGCGCATCTCGAAGAAGGTCTCGCGCGCGGCCCAGGCGACGAGCTTGAGCTCGGTGGACGACTCGCCGAAGCCCTGGAAGAAGACGTTGGGCGCCGGGTCGATGAGCACCAGCGGCTGGGCGGCGGCCGTCGCCTTGAGGAGCTCCTGGACGCGCGTCATGTCCTCGCCGCGGGCGACCGAGATCAGCATGTCGAAGCGGCGGACCGGGAAGCGGCTGTAGTTGGTCATCGTCGCCTTGATCAGCGTCTCGCTCGGCACGCGGACGAAGAGGTTGTCGAAGGTCCGGAGCTTGACGCTGAGGAGGTCGACCGAGAGCACCTCGCCCGTGATCCCGCCGACCTCGATGATGTCGCCGACGACGAAGGGCTGCTCGAAGATCAGGAAGAGGCCGCTTATCAGGTTCGAGGCCGAGGTCTGGGAGGCGAAGCCGAGCGCCACGGTGAGGATCCCGGCGGCGCCGAGGAGGACGCCGAGGTCGAAGCCGAGCTCGCGCATCGCCCCGAGCGCCGAGAGCACGACGACGCTGTAGACGACGAGGCGGCGGGCGAGCATCAGCCGCTGCTTCGATGCCGAGGTCCCGAGCGTCCGCGTGATCAGGCCGCCGAGGATCCGCGCGAGGAGGAGCCCGCCGCCGAGGACGACGAGCGCGCGGACGGCCGCGACCGCCCGATCGCCGGTCATGAATTCCTGGACGTTGCCGAGGATGTCGTCCATCGAGAGCCTGCCTAGCCGCTATCCGGTGAGCCCGAGGCGCGACGCGAAGGCGCCGAAGGAGTAGCGCGGCGCCGCCGTCCGCCGCGGGCCGGCGACGCGCTCGGTGTCGCCGGCGACGACCGGCGGCCGGACCTCGATCGACACCTCGCCGGGGGCCGCCTTGGCCTCCATCGTCAGGCCGACGGTGTCGGTCCACAGGTAGCCCTCGCGGTCGCGGTAGAGGGCGAGGGTCGGCAGCGGCAGGCGGATGTGCTCGAGGAGGAGCTCGCCGTGCGCGAGGTTCTTGACCTCGACCGCGGTGATGCACCGCGAGGTCCGCCGCTGGAGGTCGTCGAGCTCGAGGCGGGCGCTCGTCCGCGCGGCGTAGCACAGCTCGCCGGGGCGGGTGAGGGGGCCGAACCAGGTGTCGCTCGGCCGCGAGGTCGGGACGTCGAGGAGCTCGGCCGCGCCGGCGCTGGTGAGCACGCGCAGCCACAGCGGCGTCGTGACGAAGAGGGTGACGACCTCGCCGGGGAGGAGGTGGAAGGGGAGCTCGGGCTTGACGACCATCGCCCGATCGGCGGTCGCGGGGGCCAGCTCGAGGACGCCGTCGGTCTTGCGGAAGGCGAAGCGCTCGACAGCGACGTCGGCCGGGAGCCCGGGGTCGCCGGCCTGGCGCTCGACCGCGCAGCGCTCGGCCATGAAGTCGTCGGCCGAGCGGTGAGCGACCCGCCACTCGGCGGCGCGGCGGCGGGCCCACAGCTCGAGGGGGCCGAGGCGGGCGTGGAGGGTCTCCTCGGTCGCCACCGTGTGGGCGCCCCAGGGCGGGGCGCCCGTGGCCCGCGGATCGGCGTCGCTCATGGCGGTGAATGTACCCGACAGCGGGGCCGGGTCAATCCAGCCGGGCGCCGGGAGATCTCCTCTTTCGCCGCCTCTGGCCGCGCTTCGTCTGCCTCCGCCAGGTCGTCCGCAGGCGAGGGCGCGCGGCGACTCGACTATTTCGAGTGGATGCGTGCTGGCGTGCCAAGTCCCGCCGTGACCTGTCGGATTGTGCGACGGCCAATTCGTCCGCGGACACTGTAAATGGGCCTCGCTCGCCGGCGCGGACGACCTACGATCATCACCGCTGCAGGCCTCGCTCTGGATCGTCCGACCGCTGCCGCAGCGCCCCGCGAAGGTATCGCCCTCAGTCTGTTCGGAGTTTCGCCGTTCATGCGAAGCCTCATGTCCGTTCTCCTTGCGAGCGCCGCGCTCGCGATCGTCCCCTCCTGCACGCCGAAGACCTCGTCCGACGGCACGGCCAGCGCCCCTGCGAACGCTGACACCGCGCCGCCGGTGACCGCAGACAACGACGCCGAAGGCAAGGATCCCGAGCGCTCGGACGTCACCGTCGATCCGCGGATCACGGCGATGTGCGGCATCGACGAGCCCAACTTCGCCTTCAACTCCTCCGCCCTGTCGTCGCAGGCCAAGCGCGTTCTCAACGCGATCGCCGCCTGCTTCAAGGACGGGCCCGCCGCGGGCCACAGCATGCGCCTCGTCGGCCACGCCGACCCGCGCGGCGACGAGGAGTACAACTTCGGCCTCGGCCAGCAGCGCGCCGACAACGTCGGCCGCTACCTGGCCAAGCGCGGCGTCGGCAACGATCGCCTCGAGACCTCCTCGCGCGGCGAGCTCGACGCGGTCGGCACCGACGAGGCGGGCTGGAAGCGCGACCGCAAGGTCGAGATCCTCCTCGCCGACTAGCGACGCCGCGTCGAACCACGCAGACGTGACGAAGGGTTGCTCGCCGCGCGCGAGCGGCCCTTTGTCGATGGAGGAGCCCCGCGATGTCGTCTTCGTCCTTTCTCAATGCGTACGCGCCGACGGTCGACCTCGACCCGGCGACGCTCGTCCTCGAGGCCTCGGGCCCGACGGCGCTGATCCTCACGGCGCTGCTCGCCGCGGCCGCGGGGGCGATCGTCATCACCGTCGTCAAGCACCGCCAGCTCCGGCGCTGGGTCGCCGCCGAGGAGGCGCTCGAGCGGGCGCTCCTCCTCACGCTCGCGCGTGAGCGCGACGTCGAGGCCCTCGCGGCCCTCGCCGAGCGCCACGCGGACGCCCCAGGGGCCGAGGTCCTGCGGGCGCTGTGCGCCGCGCCTGGGGCCGCGCCGGAGGTGCTCGAGGCGCTCGCCGGCTGCGCCCTGGTCGAGCTCCGACGCCGCCTCGAGGTGATGATGACGCCGCTCGCGTCGATCGGCAGCGCGGCGCCCTTCGTCGGCCTCCTCGGCACGGTCTACGGGATCATGGAGGCGTTCCTCCAGATCGGCCGCGAGGCCAACGCGACGCTGCCCGTGGTCGCGCCGGCGATCGGCGAGGCGCTGATCGCCACGGCGGTCGGGCTCTTCGCCGCGATCCCGGCGGTGCTCGCCTATAACGAGCTCAGCCGCCGGGTCGAGGCGCTCGAGAACCGGATCGCCGCGAGCACGCAGCTGTGGATCGCCCACCTCCGCCGCGCCGCGTCGATCTACGAGGACGTCGAGGTCGAGCTTATGGAGGGCGAGCCGTGAGCGCGGCGGGCCCGGCGGGCGGGCGACGCTCGCGTCGCTTCACCGAGATCAACGTGACGCCGCTCGTCGACGTCATGCTGGTCCTGGTGGTCGTCTTCATGATCACGGCGCCGCTGCTTTCGGCCGGCGTCGAGGTCGAGCTGCCGACGGTCGACGGCGCCGCGGCGACGGCCGACGCGGCGCTCGTCGTGTCGATCACGGCGACGGGGGCGGTCTTCCTCGGCGACGCGGAGATCACGAGCGACGTCGGCGCGGCCCTGGCCGGCGAGCCGCGGCTGCGCGCCGGCGAGGCCCTGTCGATCCGCGCCGACAAGGACGCGCGCTACGGCGTCGTCGCCGAGGTGGTCGCGGCGGCGAAGGCCGCCGGCGTCGCCAGCCTCAACCTCCTCGTCGAGCCCGCGGAGAGCCGCAGGATAGGCGGATAGGCGGATAGGCGGATGAAGGGCCGACGCCGCGACGTTCGGATCGAGGACGTGCTCCTCGGCCTCGGCCTCGCCGCCGTGACCTTCGCGGCAGCGGC
>JAGQIT010001262.1 GCA_020431135.1 Myxococcales bacterium
ATCGACCTGCCCGTCGGCACCGGCGTCCGCGTCGACGCGAGCCTGCCGATCTCCCGCGAGAGCGCCCCCCACCTCGCGGCGATCCCCGAGGCGCTCGCCGACGAGGGCCTGGCGATCGGCACGCTCTGGCTGATGATCGTCACGGCGACGCCGCGCGCGACGACGCCGCTGCCGACCGCCGAGGCGACCGCGCGGATCGCCGAGGTCCACGCGGCCGCGAAGGCCGTCGGCCTGCGGGCCCAGCTCGCGCCGCAGATCCTCCTGCCGCCGTGCACCTTCGCCGAGCCGCGGACGATCGCCGATCTCTACGCGCTCTCGCCGGGCGGCCGCGACCGCCCCGACTACGTCCACCCGCCGACCTGCGCCGAGTGCACCGCCGCCGACCGCTGCCCCGGGATCCCCGAGGAGGTGCTCGCCCGCGAGCCGGACCTCGTGGTCCGGCCGCTGCGCGGCGATCGCCTGCGCCGCAAGCTCTCGGTGATCTCGAGCGTCGAGGCCCAGATCGAGCGCGAGCTGATCACCGAGGAGGTCTACCGGCGCACCGACGGCGTCCGCCAGCACGCGACGACGATCCGCGTCCAGTTCCGCTGCAACCAGGCCTGCGCCTTCTGCTTCGTGTCGACGCACCTGCCGGCGGCCGCCGACGCCCGCGTCGAGGCGGCGATCGTCAAGGCCGCGGCGGACGGCGGCGTCGTCGTTCTCTCCGGCGGCGAGCCGACCCTCCACCCGCGGATCGTCGACTTCGTCGAGCTCGCGCGCAGCTCCGGCGCGAGCACCATCGAGCTCCAGACCAACGCCGTCCGCCTCGGCGAGCCCGGCCTCGCCGAGCGGCTCGCGGAGGCCGGGGTCGACTTCGCGTTTGTCTCGCTCCACGGCGGCACGGCGGCGACCTCCGACGCGATCACCCGCGCCCCCGGCACCTTCGCCAAGACCCTCCTCGGCATCGACGCGCTCCACCGGACGAAGATCGCGATCCGCCTCAACTTCGTCACCTGCCGGACGAACTTCCACGAGCTCCCGGGCTACGTCGACATGGTCGCCGAGCGCTGGCCGCGGGCGTCGATCTGCGTCTCCTTCGTCGGCCCGTCGACGGACCTCGTGCCGCACACCCAGGAGCTGATCCCGCGCTACTCCGAGGTCATGCCGACGATCGCCGCCGCCCTCGGGCGCGGCGCGGCCCTCGGGATCGACGTCAGCGGCTTCGAGTCGATGTGCGGGATCCCGCTCTGCCTCGTGCCCACCGGGCTCAGCCGCTTCCTCGATCTCGCGACGATCCCCGAGGGCTTCGACGGCGGCGAGTTCGTCCAGACCGAGGCCTGCCAGGGCTGCGCGCTCACCGGGCGCTGCTTCGGCCTGCGCCGGCGTTATGCCGCGCTCTACGGCACGGACGAGCTCCGCCGCGTCGACGCCGACGCCCGGCCGCCCATCGCCTAGCCCGCGCACCGACTCATCTGTCTATTTAGGCAGGTAGGATCGCGGCGAGGTCGGGGGCCTAGCCCCCGCGCGGGGGCTAGACCCCACAGTGCGCACGATAAACATGTCCTATACGACATGTTTTAAAGTTTTCTTGGACATTCAAGCGTCCGCGCGAGGTCCGCACGTCAACTCGAAGGCACGCCCCGCTCGCCGCAAAACCCGCGATCTTCCCATGGAGGTCCGGCGTCGCGGCGTCGACGACGGCGCGACCGCCGACCGTCCCCTATGAATCGAAGCATGAAGTTTGGACTTGTCCCCGTCATCCCTCTCCTCGCTGGCGCCCTCCTCGGCGGGCTCATCGGCTGCGACACCCAAGAGCTCGAGACTGAGATCGACTGCTTCGAGTACTGCAAGCAGGCCGCCGAGTGCGACGGTGACGTCGACCGCGACGAGTGCGAGCAGAGCTGCAAGGAGAACCTCAACGACTGCATGGGCGACGAGCGCGAGCAGGCGCAGAACCAGCTCGACATGTGCTCGGACGAGACCTGCGACGAGTTCACGGCCTGCACGATCGAGGCCGGCGCGCAGTGCTACTTCGGCCTCTAAGAGCCTGTCCGAGCGTGCGGCGACCCCCCCCCGCGCGGCCCCGGCGGAGCGCCGGGCGAACAGGGAGAACAGGGCGGGCGCCCGCCCCCCGTCGCGGGGAGCGGGCGCCCTTCGTTGATCGGCCTCAGCGGGCCGCGCGAGCGCCGAAGCGCTCGATGAGGCCACGGACCAGCCCGCCAGGGACCGGCTCGTAGCTGGCGAAGCTCATCGAGAAGCAGCCTTGCCCTTGGGTCAGGGAGCGCAGCTCCCCGGCGTAGCCGAACATCTCGGCGAGCGGGACCTTGGCGACGATCCTCGCGCCCTCGACGGTCTCCGTGTGGCTGACGATCCAGCCGCGCCGGCGGGCGAGCGAGCCGACGACGTTGCCGTGGAACTCCGCGGGCGCCGTCACCTCGACCTCCATGACCGGCTCGAGGATCGCCGCGCCGGCCTCGCGCAGCGCCGCTCGCACGGCGTCGCGCGTGGCGATGCGGAACGCCAGCGGGCTCGAGTCCTTCTCGTGGGTCGCCCCGTCGACGAGCTCGAGGGTGACGCCGAGCACCGGCGCGCCGATGAGCGAGCCCTTGGCGAGCACGTCGCCGAGCCCCTGCTCGCACGCCGGCAGGTACTCCCGCGGGATCGCCCCGCCGCGGATCTCCGCCGAGAAGCCGGTCGCCAGCGGGTCGTCACCGCCGGTCGGTCGGATGTGACCTTGAACGCGCGCATATTGTCCGTGACCTCCGTCCTGCTTCTTGTGGGTGTGGTTGAACGCCGCGGGCCGGGTGATCGACTCGCGGTAGGCGACCTCCGGGGCGCTGACCTCGACCTCGAGGCCGAACTCCCGGCGCAGCCGGTCGATGTAGACGTCGAGGTGGAGCTCGCCCATGCCGGCGATGAT
>JAGQIT010001263.1 GCA_020431135.1 Myxococcales bacterium
GCCCTTGTCGTCCTCCTCGCGGATCGCCGCGACGGCCTGGCGCTCGTCGCCGAGGAGGCGGTTGATCAGCGACGACTTGCCGACCCCGGAGGAGCCGACGAAGGCGACCGTGCGCCCGCGGCCGAGGTGGGCGTCGAGGGCCTCGAGGCCGGCCCCGGTCGCCGCCGAGAGCGGCAGGATCGGCGCCCCGCGGGCGACCGCCGCGAGATCGGCGATCCACGGCGTCGGATCCTCCATGAGGTCGACCTTGTTGAGGAGCACCGCCGCCGCCGCTCCGCCGTCGGCGATCGCCGCGAGGTAGCGCTCGACCCGGCGCGGGTTGAAGTCGCGGTTCGGGGTCGTGACGACGAAGACGGTGTCGACGTTGGCGGCGACGACCTGCGGCATCGTCCGCCGCCCGGCGGCCTGACGGATCAGGCGCGTGCGCCGGGGGAGGAGCGCCTCGACGGTCGCCATGCCGCCGCCCGGGTTGTCGGCGACGAGGACCCAGTCGCCCGCGGCCGGGATCGCCAGCGGGTCGTCGGACTGCCGCCGACGCAGGCGACCGCGGAGCTCGGCCCAGAACTGCCCGGCGGCGCCGCGGACAGCGAGGCGATCCTGATAGACGATCGCCACCCTCGCCGGCGCGGCCTCAGCCGCGACCGCGGCGGCCTGCTCGGCCCACTCCGGGTCCCAGCCGAGGACCGCGAGATCGACCGCGGGAGGTGCTTCGGCGGCGCTCACCGGCCGCGAGTGTTGGTCGCGGCCGCGCTGGGGTCAAGGTCGTTCCTCGACGAGGACTGGCGAGCGGACCGCCCGATGCCGAGGGCGTGACCATCCGAATTCATCCGCGCAGCTCGATCACCGGCGACGGCTCTGCGCTCCCAACACCCAGAACACACGTCCGCGACCGCCGAAGCCGACGTCGTCCGCGGCGCGGGTCGAGAGCGACGACGGGAGCCCCCAGCCCTCGCAGGCGCCGTCCCCGAAGCGAAGCCGAGGCCGTCCGCGGAAGCGCCGGTCGAGTGCCGCCACGACCGGGCGCGTTCCACGGGGGCCGACGGCGCGACGACGACGCGCCGACCTCCACGAGCGACTCTGCCGAGCCCCTAGGCCGCGCCCTTGCGCGCCCCGGCGGCCTCGAGGCTCGCCACGGTCTCGGCGATCGCCTCGTCGAGGCTGGTCTCGGGCGTGTAGCCGAGGTCCCGCGTCGCCTTCGCGTGGCTGAAGTAGTGGTCGCTGCACAGGTAGCGGATGGCGAAGCGCGAGATCCCCTCCTCCGCGTGGAGGGTGCCGCCGCGGAGCGTGTCGATGCCCTCGCGGACCGCCGCCGCCGCGTAGGCGACGCGGAAGGGGATCCGCATCCGCGGGCCGCGGTAGCCCAGCGGCTCGACGATCCGCCGGACGAAGCGCCAAAACGGCATCGGCTCGCCGTTGGTGATGAAGTAGGCCTGGCCGCTGACCGCCGACCCGGGCTCCAGGCGCCCCTCGGCGAGGAGGAGCGCCTGGACGACGTTGCCGACGTAGGTGAAGTCGGAGAGCTTGTCGTCGCCGCCGACCTGGAACTTGAGCTTGTTCGCCTGGGCGCGCCCGAGGATCGCCGGGATAAGGCGGGTGTCGCCGGGGCCGAAGACGACGTGCGGGCGGATCGCGCAGATCTCCGGGCCGTCGCCGCTCGCCGCCAGGAGCTCGCGCTCGGCGATCGCCTTGGTCTCGGCGTAGAGGGCCGGGAACTTCTCGGCGTAGGGCAAGCTCTCGTCGCCGTCGCGGATGTCCTGGCCGGCGTAGACGACGCTCGCCGACGACACGTAGATCAGCTTGCCGACGCCGTGCTCGCGGCAGGCGGCGAGGACGTTGCGGGCGCCGTCGACGTTGACCGCGCGGACGAGCTCGCCGCGGTTCGCCTTGGTGTGGACGAGCGACGCCGAGTGGAAGACGACGTCGATCCCGGCGCAGGCGTCCGTGATCGCCTGGCGCTCGGTGAGGTCGCCGCGGACGAGGCGGATGTCGTCCCGCCACGCCTCCCCGGTGAGGTCGAAGACCGTGACCTCATCACCGCGATCGGCGAGGGCGTCGACGAGGCGGCGGCCGACGAAGCCGCAGCCGCCAGTTACGAGGATTCGCTTCATGGTGCGCTCCTGGGGGGGTTGGCGGGCGCGGCCGTCGATCGCTCGGAGGGCGCGGCCGCGCCGAGGTGGTGGTCACAGAGCCAGGTGACCGCCTCGGCGACGGTCTCGGCGAGCGGCCGCGGGGCGAAGCCGAGCTCGCGGGCCGCCTTGTCGTGGCACATCTCGAGGGGCCCGCGCAGCGAGTCGACCGACACCGATGAGAGCACCGGCTCGCGGCCGAGGAGGCGGCTGAAGGTCTCGGCGGCCGGGGCGACGGCGCCGAGGAGCCCGAGCGGCAGGACGAGCCGCGGGCGGCGGACGCCGGCGACCGCCGCGACCATATCGGCGAGCGCGGCGATCTCGAGCGGGTGACCGGAGAGGAGGTAGCGCTCGCCCCGACGGCCGCGCTCCGCCGCCGCGATCGCCCCGCCGGCGACGTCGCGGACGTCGACCCAGCTCTGGCCGCCGCCCGTGAGCGCCGGCAGGCGACCGCGGTAGAGGTCGAGGATCAGGCGCCCGACCTGCGATGGCTTGAAGTCGTAGGGGCCGATGACCGCGGCGGGGCTGACGATCACGGCGTCGAGGCCGGCCGCGACCCCGCGCAGGACCTCGCGCTCGGCCGCCGCCTTGCTGCGCTCGTACGG
>JAGQIT010000112.1 GCA_020431135.1 Myxococcales bacterium
AGCGACGGGCGCCCGAGCTCGCCTCGGCGCGTGTGCGGGCGGGCGACGACGCGGGGCTCAGCCCGGCGGTCCGCGAGCTCTGGCGCCGCCGCAGCGCCGCCGCCGACGAGACGTCGCCGCCCCTGCACCTCTCGATCCGCGACGAGCGGACGTGGGCGATCGAGCCGTGGCTCGCCGGCCGCGATCGCCAGGCGCTCCTCGACGCCCGCCGCCGCCATCTCGACGGCCTCATCGACGCGCTCCGCGGGGCCTTCGCCGCGGCGAACACAGAGCTTCACGTCGAGGTCCTCGACCTCGCCGAGCAGGACGTCCGCCTCCGCTCGCTCCGCGGCCGCGACCCGGTTCTCAGCCTCGATCCCTGCCTCCCCGGCGATCTCAACCTCGCGGTCTCGCGCTGCTTCGAGCTCGCCGCTGACGTCAGCCGCCCCGCGCTCGTCGCCCGCCCTGGATCGCCGGCGATCGCCGACCAGCTCGCCGCCCTCCCGCGCGACTCCCCGCCGGTGCTCCTCTTCGACGACGACAGCGTCACCGGCCGCACCCTCGCCGAGGTCCGCCTCCTGCTCCGCGGGCATGTGGAGGTCGGCCGCGCGCAGTCCCTTTGGGCGACCCGACCCGGCGCGAGCGCCCGCCGCGAGCTCTGCGACGCCCGCGATCTCCTGCCGGGGACCCGCGCCGGCGGCCTCGTCGTCGCCCTGCCCGACGGCGCCCTCGGCCGCGCCCCCTACCTCCTCCCCTACGTCCGCCCGAGCGCCCGCCTCCAGCTCCCGCGCGTCGCCGAGGTCGAGTTCTCGCGGATCGTCTGGTCGCTCGCCGCCGACTTCTTCGCCGCCGTCACGCCGGCGATCCGACTCGCCGACGCCGATCCGGCGCTGCGCCGCCTCGCCGCCTACCTCGAGTTCGCCGCCGACACGCCGATGGAGGCGCTGTGTCGCTGGCATGCCGACCGCCTCGGCTGACCGATCCCTCACGGATGAACGCGGCGGCCGTCGCTCGGTCGCCGTCGATCGACCCGGACGCGCCGACAGAAGCGCTGGGCCGCAGGCACGCCGGCCGCCGCGGGTGATCGCCCCCTCACGTATGAACGCGCCGGCGGCCGCTCACACGCCGTCGACCGACCCGGACGCGCCGATGGAGGCGCTGTGTGTCACTTGCACGCCGACCGCCTCGGCGGGCGGCCGACCGCGCGATGGTGATGGCACCGCGCAGCCGACCGCCCGCTGCGACCGAGGACCCGCGGCCGCGCGGGTGCTGCGTCTCCACGACTCGAAGGCGACGCGCCACCCGGGCCGCGCTCGGGGGCGTAGCGCCGGGTCCTCGGCCAGGTCCGCTCAACGACGCGCCGACCCGGAGGTGGCGCCGAACACTCCCCGGTGCACGCCGCCAATTCCTCCCCGCTCTCGGCGCGTGTCGATGTCTACGCGCGCCGCGGCTCAGGAGGGGCCCCCGCGCGCCAGCGCTGCGGCGCCCGTGGTCACGGCGGGCATGCGCGCCGCCGCGGTGGTGGTCCCCGAGCCCCGCGCGTCGAATGACGCGGGGGCCCCCCTGAGCGATGCCCGTCGCGCCCTCGGCCCCTCGCCGCTCCCTCCAAGAGCGCGGGGACGGGGCGACGCGGGCGTCGCGACTAACTCACGGTCACAGGCGCCTCGAGGATCCCCTTGCCGCCGGGGCTCGCCGCGGCGGCGTCCTCCTCGAGGGTGATCAGCACGGTGAAGCTCGCGTCCGGCGACGTCACCTCGAGGGCGCCGCGGCGATCCTTCTCGTCGTAGTCGAGCGCGCCGACGCGGACCGCCGCCTTCTCGGCGGGGACTAGCCAGACGACGAAGGTCGTCGCCCCCTCGGCGAGGCGGCCGGCGGGCGCGAGGTTGGTGACCTCGATCGAGACCTCGTAGTTGCCGGTCTTGCCCTTCTTGGCGACGATGTGCGCGTCCGAGCCGAGCGCCGGCGCCGAGGTCTGGGCGTCGACCTTCGTCGCGCAGCCGACGGCCGTCGACAGGAGGAGGGCGGTGAACAGGGCGGTGATCTTGCTTCGCATGGTGATGGGGCGCCTGCGCGGCGCTCATACCCTACACACGGCCCGTCGCCGCGAGGTCACAGCGGCGACAAAAAAAATCGTCGGCGCGGCCCCGCGCCTCGCCTGGCCCGAGTTCCAACGCAGACCCCCCGAAAAAGAACAGCGCGGCCCCCCCGTCGGGGAGCCGCGCCGTCGCTCGCGCGCGCGTCGACCTAGAGCGGGTCGACGTTGAACTTGTACGAGCCGTTGCTGTTGCCGACGTTGAGGACGACGGCGTAGAGCGGGTCGCCGCCGGCGGTGACCTGCGAGCCCTCGATCTCGCCGGCGCCACCCGAGTTGTTCTCGGCGAGGAGCGAGCCGTCGATGTTGTAGAAGACGACCGCGATGTCGTCGTCCGGATCCGGCGTCGCGTACATGTTGTACTTGCCCGCCGGCACCTTGATCAGGTGGACGTCGACGTCGTCGATGCTCTGGAACTGGCGGCTGATGCTGTCGCCGCTCGAGAGGATCGCGTCGTCCTTGTCGCTGCCGGTCTTCAGATCGCCGGCGCAGACGAAGGGGTAGTTCTGGTCGCCGATGAAGATGCACAGGCCGTAGTAGCCCTGGTCGCGGCAGTCGTTCGCCGACTGGTCGATCGAGCACTCGACGGTGCACTGCTGGCCCTGGAGGCACAGGCCGCTGTTGCACTCGTCGCCGCCCTCGCAGACCTCGCCGAACTCCTTGCCGCCGGTGCAGCTGAAGCCGTCGCCCTCGAAGCCGTCGTTGCACTCACAGGCGTAGCCGCCGTCGTTGTTGGTGCACGACGCGTTGGGCGAGCACTCGTCGGTGCCCTCGCTGCACTCGTCGATGTCCTTGCAGGACATGCCGTTGCCCTTGTAGCCGTCGTTGCAGGCGCAGGTGTAGTCGCCGTCGGTGTTGGTGCAGGTCGCGTCGGCGTCGCAGGTGTTCTTGCCGGTCGCGCACTCGTCGATGTCCGAGCACGACATGCCGTCGCCCTCGAAGCCCTCGTCGCACTCGCAGGTGCCGGCGTTGCAGCTCGCGTTGCCGTCACAGGCGCCGCCGCAGGCGTCCGCGCCGCTCGACGAGCCGGTGCCGTCCGAGGTCGAGCCCGAGGCGCTCGAGGTGCTGCCCGAGGTCGAGTCCGAGGTGCCGTCGCTGGTGCTGCCGGTGGTCTCGCCGGCGGTCGCCGAGGTGCCGACGCCGTCGTCGCCCGAGCAGGCGGCGAGGCCGAGAGCGAGGAGACCCGAGAGGGCCGCGGAGGTGAGGTTGCGCTTCATCGTCAAATTCCTTCCGTAGATCGTGGAAATGGAGAGAGGGGAGGTCTTGGTTGCGGGTTCGCGCCTTGCGCGAGAGGCGCGTAGTCGCGCCACGGGGGGCGGAAGCTAACAGCCTCGCGCGGGCGCGGCAACGCGCGTCTATGTGAGCCTGTTGACATGGTCAGGTTTGAATATTGGGTCTCTGGGGGCTCCGGGCCCCGACCGCGGCCGAGAGAGCGCGCCGCGAGCCGGGGATTGGACGCCCGCGTCGACCCGCGGCGCCGGTGCTATACGCAGCACCCATGACCACCGCTGCGCCCACCGATGCTGCCCATGAGCGCCCCTGGGACCTCGTTCTCTTCGGCGCGACCGGCTTCGTCGGGACGATGATCGCCGCCTACCTCGCCGAGAACACGCCGCCTGGCCTGCGCTGGGCGATCGCTGGCCGCTCGGCGGCGAAGCTCGCCGAGCTCCACGCCGAGCTGCCAAAGAGGAGCGAGGCCCCGGAGATCGGCGTCATCGAGGCCGACGTCGACGACCCGGCCTCGCTCGCGGCGATGGCCGCCCAGACCAAGGTGATCCTCACCACGGTCGGCCCCTACCTGCGCTGGGGCGAGCCGGTCGCCGCCGCCTGCGTCGACGCCGGCGCCCACTACCTCGACCTCACGGGCGAGCCGATCTACGTCGCCAACCTGATCGACCGCCTCGACGCCAAGGCCCGCGACGCCGGCGTCGCCCTCGTCCCCTGCTGCGGCTACGACTCGATCCCCGTCGACCTCGGCGTCTACTACACAGTCGGCCAGCTGCCGAAGGGCGTGCCCCTGCGCCTGCGCGGCTACATGCAGGGGAGCGGCGCGCCGTCGGGCGGGACCCTGGCGTCGGCGATCGGGATCTTCGCTGGCGAGCAGCGCCGCGGCGTCGGCAAGACGATCGCCCCGCGCGAGAGCGCCGACGGCCGCGCGATAGGGCCGCTGACGACCAAGCTCCACCGCAACCGCGCGGTCCGCCTGTGGGGGCTGCCGATGCCGACGATCGACCCGTCGATCGCCCTGCGCAGCGCCGGCATGCTCGAGCGCTACGGCCCCGACTTCGCCTACGGCCACTACGTCGGCATCCGCCGCCTCCCGGGGGTCGCGGC
>JAGQIT010001264.1 GCA_020431135.1 Myxococcales bacterium
GAGAACATCATCGCCGCCAGCCGCGACGCCGAGGAGCTCCGCGACCCGGCGGCCGCCGAGGCGATGATCCGCGCGGCGGTCGAGCGCGAGCTGGCGAAGAAGGGCCTCGAGAAGGCGCCGCAGGAGAGCGCCGACGTGCTCCTGATGTTCACCGTCGGCATCCGCGAGGACAACGTCGCCTTCGGGATCAACGCGAGCTTCGGCCTCACCTACCACTCGGGGCAGCACGCGAGCCACCAGCACGGCGAGCTGTCGATCGACGTGTTCGAGCGGGCGTCGCGGGAGCACGTCTGGCACGGCAGCGCCGAGAAGCGGATCGACGAGGACGACCGCCCCGCCGACCTGATCAACGGCGCGGTCGCGCTGATCCTCAGCGAGTTCCCGCCGAGCTAGGGACCTGCCCGATCCGACAGGTCGAAAGACGCGGCCAGGCGCCGCGCGGACGGACCCGAACGGCCGCCGCAGGCCGCTAGTTCGGCAGGTAGCAGTAGCCGGCGCCCTCAGCCCCATCCTAGCGACGGAGCACTAGACCGCCGCAGGCCGCTAATTCGGCAGGTAGCAGTAGCCGGAGAGGCACTCCATGCCGTCGGGGCAGGTGACGTCGCCGGCGCAGTTGAGAACGCAGGCCTTGGTGCCGTCGCCGAGGACCGGCGCGCACTGGACGATGGCCGTGCCGGTCGCCGGCGGCGCGAAGCAGTCGCACTCGTTCTCGCAGGCCTCGATCGAGCACAGGCTGCCGCCGCCGCCGGCCGGCAGGAGGCAGCGGATCTCGCCGCTGGACACGCCGTTGTCCATCCAGTTGCACAACGAGTTGTCGGTGAGCGCCCCCTTCTTGCAGGCGTTCCACTCGCCGATCGCGTTGACGTCGCACATGTTGGGGACGCCGGTCGTGCTGTCGTCAGTGGTCGACGAGCTGGCGTCGGTCGCGGTCGCGGTCGCGGTGTCGGTGTCGGTCGCGGTCGAGGTCGCGGTCGCCTCGGTGGTCCCTGACGTCGGGGCGGTGGTCGTCTCGCCGTCGTCGCCGCAGGCGACGAGGACGACGGCGGCGAGCATCGAGGCGACGAGGCGGCGATAATCCATGGCCGGGAGGATACACCTGCGACGGGCCGCGCCCGCTATGAGACGCCGTTCCACGGGCGCGTAGGCGCGCGTCGGCGGGGTCCACGGCCGCGCGGCGGCGGGCGGAGGTCCGCGTCGTCGGTGTCGGCCGTCGCCGACGGCTGCTACCGTGGCGCCATGATCGGACTCCTCGGCCGCATGGTGTACCGGCTCCGCGGGTGGCGGCTCGTCGGCGAGCTGCCGCCGCTCAAGAAGTTCGTGATCATTGGCGCGCCGCACACGTCGAATTGGGACGGCATGTTCTTCCTCGCGGGCGTCGCCGATCTCGGCGTCCGCCTCCGCTTCCTCTCCAAGCCCGAGAACCTCCGCGGCGTCCGCGGGCCGGTCTTCCGCTACTTCGGGGCGATCGGCGTCGACCGCAAGTCGGCGAGCAACGTCGTCGCCGACATCGCCGCGCAATTCGAGGCGCACGAGAGCTTCATCCTCGCGCTCGGCCCCGAGGGCACCCGCGGCTACCGCCCCTACTGGCGCAGCGGCTTCTATCACATCGCCCGCGCCGCCGGCGTGCCGATCGTGCCGATCGGCATCCACGCCGCCGAGAAGCGGATCATCATCGGCCCGCCGATCGATCTGACCGGGGATGTCCGCGCGGACATGGACCGGATCCGTGCGTTCTACGCGGCCAACTCGTCCGG
>JAGQIT010001265.1 GCA_020431135.1 Myxococcales bacterium
ACGAGGTCGCCGACGAGGCCGTCGCTGGTGATCCGCGGCGGGATCGCCTTGTCGCCGCGCGTGATCAGCAGCGGCGACGCGTCGCAGAGATGGATCCGCGCCGGCGCCCGCGTCAGCAGGAGGTAGGGCGTCAGCATGCCGCGGGCCCACGGGCACACGCGGCTCGGCGAGAACAGGTTGCTCGGCGGCAGCAGCCACAGCTCGGCCGGGACCGCCGGGAGCCAGCTCCAGGGGATCCGCCCGGCGATCGCCAGCCACAGGCGGACGGCGAAGCTCGCCCGCTGGGCGCCGCCGAGCTCGTGGACGACCCGCAGCGCGCGGACCAGGCGCTCGCTCTGCGGATCGTCGCCCGCCTCGACGCAGGCCCACCAGCCGAGCGAGGTCAGGGAGAGATCCGGGGCCCCGGTGGTCGGGTCGTGCCAGGCGCCGGACGGCGCCTGGGCGGCGCGGATCCCCGCGAGGAGCCCGCTGCGCTCCGCGGCCGAGAGGTCGCGGAAGAGGCGGTCGGCGAGGATCACCTCAGCGGCGACGCCGACGTCGGCGACGCTCAGGAGCCAGGGGTCCTCGGGGTCGAGGGCCTGGCGTCGCCAGCGGACCGCGGCTTGTGTGGCGCGTTCAACGGCCGCCTCGAGGCGGCTCTGGCCGGTACCGTGTGCCGCAGGGGTGCCCATGCTTCTCCGCTCTCTGACCGCCTCCGGGGAGCTGGATGCGAAAAGCGCGCATTGCCCCAAAAGCGGCAGCAAGCTACCACGGCCGCCATTTGCACCCGGTGACAGGCGTCACAAGAACAGGTACCAGGAGCGCGCAATCGCGGGCTGTGACGGGCGTTCTTTGGGGTCTTGCGACCGCAGCCCCGGGCTGAGAAACTTCGCGCGATGAAGTCGCTCGCCCGCGCATTGGTCCTCCCGAGCATGGCCCTCTTCGCCCTCACCGGGTGCCCCGAAGACGAGGAGCCCGAGACCCACGGGTACGCCTGCGTGCAGGTCGCTCCGGGGCTCTCGCAGCCCAGCGCGGCCGAGCTCTTCGCCGGGACCACGGAGATCCGGATCGGCGTCAACTACGGCGACTGCCTGCAGGACTTCTACCTCAACACCGCGACGAACTACGCCCAGGACGGCGTCGACGGCGAGGCGATCTTCGCCGAGTGGGCCGACGGCCTCCTGTGCTCCGAGGCGATCGCCGGCGCCTTCCAGTGCGAGGTCGGCTCGATCCAGCAGGTGCTGTCGATGTCGAGCAACGGCCTCCAGATCAGCCTCACGGGGATCGACCCCAACGGCATCGAGAACCGCAAGATCCCGATCGGTCCGCTGCCCCTCGAGATCCTCACCGAGTGCCCGCCGCAGGTCAGCCTCGGCGGCACGGGCGTCTCCGGCTACGACAGCTCGGGCGCCCAGATCTGGTCGATGGAGACCTTCACGATCGACAAGGCGAACGCCGGCCTCGACGGCCGCGGTTGCATGACGATCAACGCCAAGCGCAACTAGCCGAGGACAGGGGGCAGCCGTACTCGGCGCGCACGCTGGCTCGCTCTCGAGCCGAGGAGAACGCCGCGCGGCCACGGCCGCCGCGGCGTTCTGTCGTAAAAGGCAGGTCGTCGCGGCGGCTCTGTGCGTCTGCGTCGGCCTCGCCTGCGGGACGCCGAGCGGCGCTCGCGTCGACACCGCCGCGCCGGCGGAGAACGACCCCGCGAGCGTCGCGGCGGTCTGCGGTCCGCTCGCCGACGCCGCCCTCGCGGTGATCGACGCGAGCCCGTGCCCGCTCGAGCTCGTCGACGACGGCGGCCTCGTTCTCCGCGCCGGCGGCGACGCGCCCTCGCGCCTCGAGGTCGAGCCCCCGGAGGTCTGCGCGGCGCACCCCGGGCGCTGCCGCTGGGTCGGCTCGGTGACCGCCGTCGGCCCGCTGCTCGCGGCGATCGTCGACGGCCCCGAGTCCGAGCTGCCGGTCGATGTCTGGTTGGGCGCCGCGCTGGGCGGCGAACGGATGACCTTCGTCGACCTCTGGTGGAGTGACCCCTCGGTCGTCGATCGCACGGAGGTCGGCCCGGTCTACGCCCTCGCCCCGGCGCTCTGCGGCGACAGCCTGGTCCTTCGGCCAGCTCCGCGCCTCCCCGAGGCGGAGCACCTCGAGGCGCCGGCGCTCCTCGTCGAGCTCAGCGGCGAGTACGTCGTGCAGGACGGGGCGCTCACACGCGCCGGCCCGGCGCCGAGCGGCGCGTGCGAGCCGGTGGCGATC
Source organism: Myxococcales bacterium (assembly GCA_020431135.1). Lineage (GTDB taxonomy): Bacteria > Myxococcota_A > Polyangia > Nannocystales > Nannocystaceae > JADJRG01. The sequence goes on from JAGQIT010001265.1 coordinate 2,233, forward strand.
GAGCTGCCCTGAGCGCTGCGAGGAGCCCGTCGCCGGGCTCGCTACCAAGCCGCGGCCGTGGGCCCGCGGCTCGGAATCGCGCGCGCGACGTTCCTCCTCGCCGCTGAGATCCCGACCGCGAGCGTCACAGGAGCGACGACACGCAACGATTGCGCCCGACCGCGCGCATCTTGCAGGCCTTCGCGCCTAAGGTCGACTGGTCATACCAGTTGACCATAGGAGGATTGGATATCAGACTTCATGAGCGCCCATGAGCCTCAAGCCCATCGAACGAAAGTCCCTGTCGGACGCCGTCTTCGACCAGCTCTCCGACGCGATCGTCAGCGGTCGCATGGCCCCGGGGACAGCTCTCCCCTCCGAGCGGACCCTCTGCGAGATGCTGCAGGTCAACCGCGGCGCGGTCCGAGAGGCGCTCAAGCGCCTCTCGCAGGCTGGCCTCATCAACATCCAGCACGGCGGCGGCACGACCGTCCTCGACTTCAAGCGGACCGCGAGCCTCGACCTCCTGTCGCAGCTCCTCTACAACGCCGAGGGGACCATCGATCTTAAGGTCGCGCGCTCGGTGATGGAGATGCGAGCCGCCCTCGGCCCCGACATCGCCCGGCTCTGCGCCCGCCGAGCGCCCCCCGCGATCCACGCCCGCCTCCTCGCCCTCGTCGAGGCGATGAACGAGGCGAAGGAAGACCTGCCGACGCTGCAGGAGCTGGCGATCCAGTTCTGGGACCTGCTCGTCCGCGGCGCCGACAACATCGCCTACGAGCTCGCCTTCAACAGCCTCCGCGGCACCTACGACGACCTCCGCGAGGTCCTCGTCGAGGTCCTCGGCGAGGAGCTCCGCGACCTCTCCTCCTACCGGGCGATCGCCGACGCCGTCCGCCGCGGCGACGACCTCTCGGCGACGCACGTCGCCCGCGCCCTGATGGAGAAGGGCACGCAGGCGATCTTCCAGGTTCTCGCCGCACTCGAGACCGCGGACGACTCCGCGGACGACAGCGACGACGAAAATTCAACGAACGAAGAGGAGATGTCATGACCCATACGCCCCCCAAGGGCCGCAAGAAGCGACCCGCACTCGACCCGCACAGCTCCCGCCAGGAGCCCAACCCGTCGCTGCTGAAGGTCTTCCTGGTCTTCCTCCGCTACTCGAGCCCGGCGCTGCTGATCCTCCTGACCCTGACGGCCCTCGTCACCCGCCTGGTGCTCGGCCACTTCACGGCCTGGGACCTCCTGATCCCGGCGGTGATCGTCGCGCTCCAGCCCTTCGTCGAGTGGCTGATCCACGTCTTCATCCTCCACTTCAAGCCGCGGAAGATCCTCGGGATCAGGTTCGACTTCCACGCCGCCCGCCTCCACCGCGCCCACCACCGCGCGCCGTGGCAGCTCAGCCTGATCTTCATCCCGAAGCTCACCGGCGTGATCGGCCTCTTCGTCACCGCGATCGGCTGGTACCTCGTCGCCCCCACCCCCTACCTGTGGGCGACGGCGATGCTCTCGACCCTCGGCATGGCCCTCACCTACGAGTGGATCCACTACCTGACCCACACGAACTACCTGCCCAAGAGCGAGTTCTACCGCAAGCGCTGGCGCTACCACCGGCTCCACCACTTCAAGAACGAGCACTACTGGATGGGCGTGACGGGGAACCTCGGCGACAGGGTCCTCGGCACCTTCCCCGCCGACCCCAAGAAGGTCGAGACCTCGAAGACCTCGCGGACCCTCGGCGTCGAGTCCCCCGCCTAGGCGGCCGACCCGCACCGAAACCGAAGAAGCTCTCCTCGCTTCCCCAGGCCCCCTGCGCCGGCGCCCTCGTGGCCGACGCGGGGGGCTTTTTTCGATGGTTGCCGACCCTTGCGTCGGCGCGCGCGAGGGTCGATCCTCGCCGGCGATGGGGCTCTCTCCTGGGATCCACTACTTCTCCCCCACCCTGCCGATCCACGTCTTCGACGCCGCAAAGCCCGGACCGACGGCGCTGATCCAGGCGGGGATCCACGGCGATGAGATCGCCGGCGTCCACGCGCTCTCGGAGCTCCTCGAGGAGAACCTCCGCCCGCAGCGGGGGCGGCTGATCGTCGTCCCGGTGATGAACCC
>JAGQIT010001266.1:0-370 GCA_020431135.1 Myxococcales bacterium
GAGCCCGCGGCTGCCGGCGATCGCCAGGCGCCACGGCGCCGCGCGATCAGCCGCCTCCGCGTAGTCGATGCCGATCCGCGGCCCGGCGACGACCGCCGCCTCGGCAACCGCTGGCGCCCGATGGACGCTCAGGCCCCCAGCCGCGCAGAGATCGTGGCCCGAGAACGACGGGTCGACGGCGAGCGCCTGGCCGACCTTCCCCGGACCCGCCAAGAAGCCCCGACCCAGCCGGACGCCGCGGCGGGCCTCGATCGTCGCCAGCCCGGCGAGCGGCTCACAGGCGCGGATCAGGACCGCGGCCGCCTCCCCCTCGGGGCCGCAGACGAGGTTGAGGAGGTTGTGGATCCCGTAGCAGAGGTACACGTACGCG
>JAGQIT010001266.1:438-3912 GCA_020431135.1 Myxococcales bacterium
GTAGGCCTCGACCTCGACGATCCGCAGGCGCACGCCGCCGCCGCGGAGCTCCTGGCCGAGGAGGTCGCGGGCGACCTCGAGGGCGTCGCGGGCGAAGAAGCTCGGGGACAGGCGCGCCCCCTCGCGGGCGCCGCGGCGTAACTCTGTTCTCGCGGGTCTCGTGGGCATCGCCGCAGCGGTGCTCCTCCGCCCGAGGATGAACGAAGCCGCGCCCGCCGGCAACGCCGCGAGCTTGTCAGGCAGCCGCGGCGACGTGGCATACTACTCGCCCGCGGCGGCGGCTGCCGCCCTGGCCCATCGACCACGATGACAAGCCTCTACCTCTTCTCCCTGGTGTCCGGGGGGATCGTCCTCCTGGCCTCGATCCTCATCGGCGACAAGGACAGCGACCCGGGCGACCTCGATCTCCACGGCGACGTCCACCCCGATCTCCCGGAGCGCGGCGTCAGGCGCCTCAGCGCCGGCGCGCTCGTCCTCCTCGCCCTGCGCTCGGTCCGCTTCTGGACCTTCGCCCTGACCTTCTTCGGCCTCACGGGCGTCTCCCTCGCGGGCGCCGTCGACGACGAGCGGGCGCTCCTCGTCCTCGCCGCGGCGGTCGCCTTCGCGATCGGCCTCCTCGCCTTCCTGGTCATCCGCCGCCTCGCCGTCACCGAGACCAACACCGCCGCCGACGAGCGTGACTTCGTCGGCAAGCGGGCGCGCGTCATCGTCGCGGTCGCCAGCGGCGGCCTCGGCAAGGTCCGCGTCGAGTCGCGGGCCGGCGCCGTCGACCTCCTCGCCAAGACCGACGAGGCCGAGCCCCTCGCGGTCGGCGACGACGCCTTGATCATTCATATGCACGACACCACGGCGGTCGTCGTCCGCCCGCCGGCCGACGACGTCGACGGCTAGCCTGAACTCCGAGCCCCAACCCACGAGCGTGACCCCGAGCGAAGCAACACCATGATCCACAACCTCGCACCCCCTGTACCAGCGAGCCTCGTCGCGGCCTCTGGAGTCGAGCTCCAGGTGCTCATCATCGGCGCCGTCGCCGGCGTCTCGCTCCTCCTCCTCCTCTTCCTCGTCCGCAACTTCCTCTACATCTGCCGGCCGAACGAGGCGCTGATCTTCACCGGCCACAAGCGCGAGAAGGACGGCAAGGACCTCGGCCCGCTGATCGTCCTCGGCCGCGGCGTCGCCGGCCAGGCGCCGGAGTTCGACGGCTGCGGCAAGGGCCGCGCCTGGCGGGTGCCGATCCTCGAGCGCGTCGATCGCCTCGACATGGCGGCGATGTCGATCGACGTCGTCGTCATGAACGCCTACTCGGCGGGCAACATCCCCCTCAAGATCCACGCGATCGCCAACGTCAAGATCTGCTCCGACCCGGTGCTGATCCGCAACGCGATCGAGCGCTTCCTCGGCCAGTCGAAGCACGAGATCATGATGGTCGCCAAGCAGACCCTCGAGGGCGCGCTGCGCGAGGTGCTCGCCCAGCTGACGCCGGAGCAGGTCAACGAGGACCGCCTCGCGTTCGCCGAGAACCTCAGCCGCAGCGCCAAGGACGACCTCGACAAGCTCGGCCTCCAGCTCGACACCCTGAAGATCCAGAGCGTCTCCGACGACGTCGGCTACCTCGACTCGCTCGGCCGGCCGCAGATCGCCGCCGTCCTCCGCGACGCCGAGAACGCCGAGAACCAGGCCCAGCAGGAGATCTCGGAGGCCCAGGCCGACGCCCACCAGCGCGCCGAGATCGCCAAGGCCGACGCCGAGAAGGAGATCCTGCGCAAGAAGAACGAGCTCGCCAAGATCCGCGCCGAGTTCGACGGTCAGGCGAAGGCGGTCGAGGCCGAGGCCCAGGCCGCGGCGAAGACCGCCCGCGCGAACGCCGAGCAGGAGCTCCAGGGCGTCCGCAACCAGCTCGAGCAGCGCCGCCTCCAGGCCGAGGTCGTCATCCCGGCGGAGATCGAGCGCGAGGCCGAGCTCCTCCGGGCCAAGGGCGCCGCGGCGCCGACGATCGAGAACGGCCTCGCCGCCGCCCAGGTCCTCGACGCGATGGCCGGCGCCTGGCGGGCGATGGGCCCGCAGGCCAAGGAGATCTACATCATCCAGCACCTCGAGGAGATCGTCGCGTCGGTGATCGACTCGGTCGAGAAGATCAACGTCCGCGAGGTCAACGTCCTCGATCCCGGCGACGGCTCCGGCCTCGCCTCCTACGCCGCGGCCTACCCGAACACGGTCGCGTCGATCCTCACCGCGCTCCGCCAGACCACGGGCGTCGACGTCCCGGCGATCCTCAGCGGCGAGAGCACCTCAGGCGACTACTCCCCGCCGCCAGGCGGCGGCTCGACCTCGGGTCTCACCTTCGGAAGGAGCGTCCGCTGATGTCCCCCTTCACCGCCCTCACAGCCCCCTCTCTTGTCGCCGCTGGCGGCGTCGAGGCGATCGGCGCCATCGCGGTCATCGCCCTCCTGGCGATCGCCGCGATCGTCCTGGTCGTCCGCAACATCCTCTACGTCTGTCAGCCGAACGAGGTGCTGATCTTCTCCGGCCGCAACCGCCGGGTCGGCGATCGGATCCTCGGCTATCGGATCATCCGCGGCGGCCGGGCCCTCCGGGTCCCGCTCTTCGAGACCGTCGATCGGATGGACCTGACCAACATGATCATCGAGCTCCAGGTCCGCGGCGCCTACTGCCGCGGCGGCATCCCGCTCGACATCCAGGGCATCGCCAACATCAAGGTCCCCGGCGAGGAGCCGCTCCTCAACAACACCCTCGAGCGCTTCCTCGGCAAGAGCCGCGAGGAGATCATGAAGACCGCGCGCGAGACCCTCGAGGGCAACCTCCGCGGCGTCTTGGCCGGCCTCACGCCGGAGCAGGTCAACACCGACAAGCAGCTCTTCGCGGCGAAGCTGACCGAAGAGGCGGAGCACGACCTGAGCCGCCTCGGCCTCGTCCTCGACACCCTGAACATCCAGAACATCTCCGACGAGGTCGGCTACCTCGACGCGATCGGCCGCCAGCGCTCGGCGCAGATCCGCCGGGCGGCGCTCGTCGCCGAGGCCGGCGCCCAGGCTGAGGCCGCGGAGAAGAAGTGGACGAACACCCGTCAGGCCGAGCTCGCGTCGATCGAGGCTCAGATCAAGATCGTCGCCAAGGAGACGGAGCGGCGGATCGCCGACTCCCAGACCCGCCGAGAGGCGCTCATCGCCCAGCAGCAGGCGCAGGTCCAGGAGCTCATCGCCCAGGCCCGCGCCGAGGTCCAGATGCAGGAGGCGCGGATCGGCCAGGTCCGGCGCCAGCTCCAGGCCGACGTCATCCAGCCGGCCGAGGCGGAGCGCCGCCAGGCCGAGGAGGCCGCGAAGGGCCACGCCGCCCAGATCATCGAGCAGGGACAGGCGACGGCCCGCGCCCTCTCGGAGCTCGCCGCGACCTACCAGGGCTCCGGCACCGCCGGCCGCGACGTGCTCCTGATGCAGAAGCTGGTGCCGCTGATGC
>JAGQIT010001267.1 GCA_020431135.1 Myxococcales bacterium
AAACCGACAGATGCTCTACGCACTGCGAGTAGGCCGACGTCGGCGAAGGCTTCCTCGGCCCCAGAGAGGCCTGCGACGACGGCAACGACGTCGACGACGACGAGTGCTCTAACGACTGCGTCCCGGCGAGCTGCGGCGACGGCTTCGTCCAGGAGGGCGTCGAGGAGTGCGACGACGGCAACGGCGACAACACCGACGCCTGCTCGAACAGCTGCACGGTCTCGACCTGCGGCGACGGGACGATCAACGCCGGCGAAGAGTGCGACGACGGCAACAGCGACAACGGCGACGACTGCCTCAACACCTGCGTGGCGGCGAGCTGCGGCGACGGCTTCGTCCAAGGCGGCGTCGAGGAGTGCGACGGCACCGACCTCGGCGGCCAGCTGTGCTCGGACATGGGCCTGCCGCCGGGCGAGCTCGCGTGCACCGGCGCCTGCGACTATGACACCTCGGGCTGCGCCTGCGGCAACTCGCAGGCGCCGCTCGGCGGCCAGTGCCCGGCGCAGTGCACCGGCGGCTGCAACGACACGACCTGCCAGATCAACTGCTTCGGCGGCGGAGACTGCGTCGGCGCGACGATTGACTGCCCCGATGGCTGGGTCTGTCGCGTGCTCTGCAACGGCAACAACGCCTGCAACGGGACCACGGTCAACTGCAACGAGTACGGCTGCGACGTCCAATGCAGCAACCTCCAGGCGTGCGCCGACGCGACCGTCCAATGCGGCGAGGGCAGCTGCGAGCTGACCTGCGGCTCCGGCAAGGACGTCTGCCTCAACGCCGAGCTCCGCTGCGGCCCCAACGACAGCTTGATCACCTGCGTCCAGCCAGAGACGCCGATCCTGACGAAGCTCCCCGGATCGGGGTGCTTCTGCGAGAGCGTCGGCTGCGCCTAGGGGGGCCGCCCGTGAGCGCAGGCGAGGCTCGCCACTGGCTGCGGCGTCAGGGAGTCACGCGCTCGAGGGTCATAGCGACGAGCGTTGAGCCCGGCTGTTCGCCGACCCCGCGGGCGGAGACCGTCCATCGAATTTGGACGCAGCGCTAGTGCGGGCGCCCGGGGTCGTCCCCGCCGACGATGAGCAGCGCGGTGCCGACGATCATCACCGCGATCACCACGAGGTCGCGGCGGGTGACGGTCTCGGCGAAGAAGATCCGGCCGAAGACGACGGCGCAGATCATTCCGAGGGCGCGCTTCAGTGTCTCGACGGTCGCCACCTCGGTGATCGTGAAGGCGACGAGCTGGGCGAGGATCGCGACGCCGAGGAGCACGAGGGCGCTTACGTAGGCGCGGAGGTGCGAGGTGAGGGCGCGGAGCTGGCCGCCCTCGCGGCGGGCGAGGAGGAGCGCGCCGAGGAGAGCGGCGCCGACGCTCGAGAGGTAGAGCGCGTGGAACGAGACGTCGGCGCTGGCGAGGGCGAGCTTGTCGAGGGCGACGCTGACCGACCACAGGAGGGCGACGCAGGTCATCATGAGGGCGCCGCGTCGGTGGTCGCGCAGGCGCGGGCCGCCGCCGTGCCAGCCGAGCATGAGGGCGCCGCTGACAACCGCGACGATCCCGAGGAGGGCGAGCGGCGACGGCAGCTCGCCGAGGAGCGGCAGGGCGACGGCGGCCGACAGCGCCGGCGTCAGCGAGAGCAGCGGGATCGTCAGGCTGAGCGGCGCCAGGCTCACCGAGCGGAGGAAGAGGATGGTCGCGGCTGCGTTGCTCGCGGCGACCAGCGTCCCCGGGAGGAAGTAGCGCGGGTCGTGGACCGAGCCGCCGTCGACGGCGACGAGCGCCGCGAAGAGGGGGAGCTGACCGACGAGGAGGGCGACCGCCAGGGCCCGCGGCGCGACGCGCTGCGACAGGTGCTTGCGCAGCGCGTCGAGCCCCGCCCAGGCGAGGGCGGCGACGAAGGGCGTGAGGACGAGCATGGCGGTCCGCGATCACCTACGGCCCGCGGCGCGGTCTGGCAAGCCGCGACGCTACGGCGCGCGCGTATCGCCGCGCGGTTCCGCGCCTCGCAGAGCCGTACGACGAGGCCCGGGCTCGACGACGGCGGCTAGGTCGTGACCAGGCCGAGCACGTCGGCGGTCTGTCCCTCGCTGAGCACGACGCGCGGGAGGCCGCGGTAGAGGCTCGCCATGTCGCGGCGCGGCGGCTCGTGATCGTGCGGCTCCTTCGGCGTGTCGAGGTCGTGCGGCGGCGGGGTGACGAACTTGGCGTCGAGGGCGATGCCCAGGCGACCCTCGCAGTTGCACGGGTTTTGCCGGTCGACGTGGAAGCAGCGCGGCGTGAGGTAGTCCTCGATGCGCTTGCGCGCGCGGGTGAGGCGGACGCGGTAGGCGCTCTCTTTGATCTCGAGGAGATCCGCGGCGTCGGCGGGGCTGTAGCCGAGGATGTCGGTGAGGATGAAGGACAGGCGGACGCTCGGCGGCAGGCAGCCCATCACCGCGGTGAGGCAGGTCCGCTTGAGCTCCCAGAGGAGGACGTGGATCCGGCTCGGGTCGCCGTCGATCCCCGGCGCGTGGATGTCGATCGGCCGGGTGATCTCGCTGCGGAGAACGTTGTCGAGGATCTGGAAGGTCTGCTCTGCGCGGCGCCCGAGCTCGCGCTCGAGGCTGCGGGCGACGAAGCCGAGGATCGCGTCGGCGGGGACCGGCGCCTCGAGGATCTCGGCGGCGTGCGCGTTGGCTTGCTTCGTCACTTCGCTGAGGAAGCGGAGCGCCTCGTTACGGGCGCCGAACATGTCGTAGACAAAGGCGTAGAGTCGAGGGAGCTCCGCGATGTAGAGCTGACGCAGGGTTGTCGGTCGAATCGCCATCGGAAGTCAGGCCCTTAGTAGCATCTGCGACGGCGTTTGTGAGCCCTCTCCGGCGGTTTTTCAGGCTCCTCTGACCGCTGTCAGAGAGGTGGTGCAGACGACGAGTTTTTCGCTTTCGTCACGTCGAAGAGGTCCGCAGGGCCGATGTACAGGCAACCATGTGAGGTGCGTTTCCCTTATTTTTCGCGGTGCTGAACGGCGTCCGCCCGGCGGGCCGAGACTCTGGGCACTGACAACGCGCTCTGGCCGTCGCGGCGGGCATCACGGCGGGCTTGCGGCCGCGGCGCTCGTCTTCCCTTGCGCCGCCGAGGTGCCCGACGACGCCGCGTCGCCGTGTCGCCGTCTGCGTCCTCGCCCTTGCGCCCGGGGTGGGCCGAGGCGAACGAGGACGACAGCCCGGCCGTGCGGCGGACCCGGCGCAGCGATCTCGGCCGCGGGCTATGGCTGCGGCGATCCGCGCGTCGCTTCGCCGTCTGCTCCTCAACGTGGGGCGGTCGTCACAGGCGGCGGCCGCGAGCATCGGAGGCGCGGTCGATCGAGATCGGCGCGCGGCGCCGCGGAGGTGCGGATCTGGGCGCCGCTCTTGCGCCCCCGCGCGGTGCGTCGAGATCGTAGAGTCGGGCCGTGCGGATGATGCCAGCGCAGGCGCGGCGCCTCGTCCTCGTCCCCGTGCTCGCGGGGCTCGGAGGCCTCGGCTCCGGCGCCTGCGTCCTCGGCAACCCGAACTACAACGACGGGGAGGCGACCTCGTCGGCGTCGGCGTCGACGTCGGCGTCGACGGTCAGCGCCGGCGCGACCGGTCAGGGCTCCGCGTCGTCGACGAGCGCGGGGACGTCGACCAGCGGCGGCGTCGGCGAGAGCGACAGCGAGGGGAGTGCGTCGGCGACGACGTCGGACTCCGGGGCGAGCGCGTCGGCCTCCGGGACGACGACGACGACCGGGGCGAGCGCGTCGACGACCGCGGCGGCGACCGAGGGGTCGACCTCTGACAGCGGGACGACGACGGGGAACGTCGATGCCTGCGACCTCTCGCCGGGCGCCTGGTCGATCGGCCCGATCGAGGCGCTCAACGTCCTCAACTCGGCGTACGGCGAGTCCGACCCGGCGCTCCTCAGCGACGGCCTCACGCTCTTCTTCGCGTCGAACCGCCCGGGGGTGCAGGGCCTCTACGACTCGTTCCGCGCGACGCGGCCGGCCTTCGGCGAGCCCTTCGGCGCGCCGGTCGACAACGAGGCGACCTACGGCTGGAACTCGAACTTCGACGAGAGCAAGGTCGAGCTCCGCGGCGACAAGCTCGAGGTGATCCTCTCGAGCGACTTCATGTCGCCGACCCACGAGCTGTGGCGAGGGACCCGCGACGCGCTCGAGGAGAGCTTCTTCCCCCTCGAGGTGATGCCGGCGCTCAGCGGCCACCCGGACGCCGACCTCGACCCGCACATCAGCGACGACGGCTACCGCCTCTACTTCGCCCGTCGCAACGCGGGTCAGCTCGACATCATGGTCAGCAGCCGCGGCAGCCTCGACGAGCCCTTCGGCGCGCCCGACGGGATCAGCGAGCTCAACACCGCGGTCTCCGAGGCGAGCCCGTCCCTCAGCGACGACGAGCGCCGGATCTTCTTCGCCCGCCTCGTCGGCGGCCAGATCGACATCTACACGGCCTGGCGCGACGAGAAAAACATGGCCTTTGGAGCACCTGAGCCGGTCGACGCGCTGAACACCCTCGGCGCGGACGCCGAGCCCTACATCGCCGAGGTCGACGGCGAGTGCGAGCTCTTCTTCGTCAGCGACCGCCAGGACGGGAGCTGGGACATCTTCCGCGCGCCGATCGTCTCGCCGTGAGCGCGGCCGAGCCTCACGAGGCGATCGCGCCCGCTCGCCCGGCGGCGGCCCGCCGCTTGCGCGCGCCGAGCCACGCGCGGAGCTCGTCGAGGGGCCGGCAGTTGAGCACGTCCGCGGGCGTCAGCCCGGCCCGGCGGGCGATCGAGATCCCGTAGTCGAGGTGGTCGAGCGCCTCCGCCGAGTGGGCGTCGGCGGCGATCGACACCAGGATCCCGCGCTCCTTGGCCATCGACAGGTGGCGTTCGTGGAGGTCGAGGCGCTGCGGGCTGGCGTTGAGCTCGACGGCGCAGCCCGAGGCCGCGCAGGCGTCGAGCATCGCCACGACCTCGAAGTCGGTCGGCGGGCGCCCGAGGAGGAGGCGCCCCGTCGGGTGGCCGATGATGTCGGTCCACGGGTTCTCGGCGGCGGCGACCATGCGTCGGGTCATGGCCTCGCCGCGCTGGCCGTGGCGGTTATGGACCGAGGCGATGACGAGGTCGAGCTGGCGCAGGGTCTCGGGCGCGTAGTCGAGGGCGCCGTCGGCGAGGATG
>JAGQIT010001268.1 GCA_020431135.1 Myxococcales bacterium
AGCGGCGGCGGCAGCTCGGCGCCCCCGGACTCGAGCTTGCCCAAGAAGCTCACCGCGAGCGACATCAAGGCCGGTTACGCTGGCGCCAAGAAGGCGGCCCAGAGCAACTGCAAGAGCAAGGCGAAGGGCGGCGAGAAGGTCGAGGTCAAGCTGTCGATCGAGGGCTCGTCGGGCAAGGTGCTGTCGGCGAGCTCCGACGGCTCGGCGCTCGGCAAGTGCGTCGAGGGCGAGCTGAAGAAGGCCACCTTCAAGAAGTTCCAGGCCGCGCAGCAGGGCGTTCAGGTGTCGATCCGGTTCTAGGCCGGAGCCAACTCCCGATTGCAGAAGGGGCGCCGCGAGGCGCCCCTTCTTCGTTCTCATGCTCATCCGCGCTCGCCCCCCGCGGCGCCTCGAGGCCGGGAACGTGGGCCGGCGGCGCTCGCGGTGGGAATTTTCACGGCTCACTTGAGAGCGAGCGCTGAAGGTGCGATCGTCTCAGCGACAGATCGATCGCCGGGGCTCGTGCGTTGAGGGGCGGGGGTTTCCGACGCAGCCGGTGTTGATGTCGACGACGACCGACCTGAGAGGAGTGACTTTGATATGTCCGACCGCGATGAGAATTCTGCACTGATCGCCTTGGCCGAGCTTCGCAGCCTTGAGGCGGAGCGCGTCGCCGAGGAGGAGGCGAAGAGGCGTGCGAAGGAGGACGCCGCGCGCAGGGCTCGTGAGGAGGCGGAGCGCAAGGCTCGTGAGGAGGCGGAGCGCAAGGCCGCCGCCGAGGCCGCGCGCATCGCCAAGGAGAAGGCCGAGCAGGAGGCGCGCGATCGTGAGGAGCGCCTGCGCCTGCAAGAGGCCGAGCTCCGCGCCCGCTCGGAGCAGGAGGCGCGCCTGCGTGAGGAGCAGATGCGCCTCGACGCTCAGATCAAGATGACCGAGAAGAAGGCGCGCCCGCTGTGGCTGACGGTGACGCCGATCATCCTCGGCATCGGCCTGATCGTCGGCGGCTACTTCGCCTGGGACACCATCGAGAAGCGCGACGCGGCGGCGGAGGCTGACCGTAAGAAGGCCGAGAAGCGCGACGCCGAGAACAAGAAGGCCCTCGAGACCCTCATGGCCGAGCTCAACGAGCTCAAGGCGGAGCAGGAGCGCCTCGAGAAGGAGCGCGCCTCCCTCGACGCTCAGCTCGCGGACGTGAAGGACGAGACGGAGCGCCAGCGCCTGCTCGCCGAGAAGGCCGCCCTCGACGAGGAGCTCCAGGCCAACAAGAAGAAGCAGAGCCGCAACCGCAGCAAGTCGAAGTCGGGTGGCGACGACGACGGCGAGACGAAGAAGAAGAAGCCGGCGATCGAGGTCACCAAGACCGACGATCCGCTCGACGGCCTGTAGGCCGCCGTCGGGGTCGCCCCCTCGGGGGCGGCTCCAACCCGCTAGCGCGGGCGCTCGAGGTACACACGACCGGGCAGAGACTTTCTCTTGCCCGGTCGCTTTTTTCTGTGCTACCTAAGCGTCCCTCTGCCGGCCTGGTCGCCAAGTGGTAAGGCAGAGCTCTGCAAAAGCTCCACGCGCCGGTTCAAATCCGGCCCAGGCCTACAAAGAAGAAGACCCCTGCTCGCGCAGGGGTCTTTTTCGTTCTCAGTGCCCGCTTCGGGTCGAGGCTCAGCGCTTGCTGTCGGTCGGCGCGGGCTTGCGGGCGCCGACCTGGATCTTCGGCCGCGTCGTCGGCAGCTCGCCGCGCTCGAGGTAGTGGAGCGCCATGTCGTACTCGTAGAAGCTCATCATCCCGGTGCCGAGGACCTTCTTCATCAGGCTCTTGGCGCCCTTCGGATCGCCGCTCCGCCACTGGCGCAGGCCCTCGTAGAAGTAGGCCTCGGCGCGCTCGCCCTCGTCCGCGGCGCCCTTGAGGAGCTCGTCGAAGCTGAGCTTGCCCTGGGCGTGGAGGGCGAGCTTGTGCGGCCAGGCGTCGGCCTTGAAGTCGCGCAGCAGGGCGGCGACCTCGGCGTCGGCCTCGTGGCCCTGGCGCAGCGCGAGGTCGGTCAGCCAGAGGCTGAAGTAGAGCTTGAGGGTCTCGCGGATCTCGTCGCGGGTGAGGACGTGGTGGAAGATCTCGAGCGCCTCGTCGTAGTAGCCGCGGCTGACGGCGTAGAGCATCGGCTCGGTGTAGGCCGCGGTGCGATCGGGGGTAGCGAGGCGGGCCTGGCGGAAGTCGTCCATCGCCAGCTCGGCGTCGCCGGAGGCGAGGAAGATCTTGCCGCGATCGACGAGGAAGGCGCTGCGCTCGTCCTCGTCGAGGCTCGGGAAGGAGATCAGCGAGTTGAGCTGGCGCAGGGCGATCCGGCGGTGCTCGGCGGCCTCGCCGGACTTGCCCTCGCTCGCGGCGATCTGGGCGAGGAAGCCGTGGGCCTTGGTCTCCCAGCGCAGGCGCTGGAGCTGGTTGTCGAAGGGGAGCGCGACCATCTCGCGGAAGCGATCGGCGGCGCTGCTGAGCTTGCCCTGCTTGAGCTCGATCGTCCCGAGGAGGTAGAGGGCCTCGGGGACCGGCTCGATCTTCAGGCTGCGCTCGAGGAGCGCCTTGGCCGGGGCGATCCGGCCGCTGTTGTAGAGGCCGTGGGCGACGACGACGTTGGCCTCCGGGAGGCCCGGGCGGATCGGCCGGTCCGGCCACAGCTCGGCGGCGCGCTTGTGCATCACGTCGAGCTCGCCGAGGCGGGCCTCGGCGGCCGCAGGGTCGGTCTCGGCGAGGCGCTCGAGGCTCATCTGCTCGAGGAAGGCGAGCTCCTCCCAGGCGTCGCGGATGTCCTCCTTGAGGTCGATCGACCGCTCGTAGTGGTGGATCGACGCGTCGACGAGGCCGTCTTGGCGGAGCGCGCGGGCGAGGAGGAGGTGGGCGAAGGGATCGTCCGGGTAGCGGAGGAGGGCGCGGCGGGCGAGGTTCTCGACGATCCCCCAGCCCTGGACGAAGAACGACGGGGGGATCCGTGAGTATTCGTCGGGGGTCTCGGGGATGAACTGGGCTGCGAGCGTGAGGATCGCGTTGGCGCTGCGCTCGCTCTTCTGGGCCTCGCGGATGAACTCCATCATCTTGCGCGTGGCGATGTCGGGGTTGATCTTCTCGAGGGAGGCGAGCGTCCCCTCGAAGTCGTCGGCGCGGAGGTGGAGGCGGATCAGCAGGTAGCCCGTGACCTCGGCGCGCTGGCGGGCGGCGAGGCCGATCTCGCTGCCGCGATCGATCGCCGCGAGGGCGGCCTCGTAGCGCGCGAGGTAGAGGTCGCTCAGGCGCTGGACGATGAAGGGGGAGGGGAAGAGCGCGGCGGTCTCCTCGAGGGTCTCCTCGAGCTCCTCGTGCCGGAGGATCGCCTCGTCCGAGAAGACCCCGTTGCGGAGGATCCACTCCTCGAGGTCGCGCCACTGGCTGAGCGCCCGCTCGCGGACGCTGTCGGCGCCGAAGTGCTGCTCGGCCGCGAGGGCGAGCATCGCCGGCGACTCGTTGCCGCGGCGGGCGGCGGCGAGGTAGACGCTGTGCGCCGCCGAGGCGATCGCCGGGACCCGCTGGGTGTCCTGGCGCAGCTCCGCCGGCGTGTAGAGGTCGACGAGGAACTCGAGGGCGGTGGTCGCCTCGTTGTCGCGCTCGCTGCGGATCTTCGCGTCGAGGTAGCTGACGAGGAAGTCGATCAGGCGCCCGCGCATCGCCTCGCGCTGCGGGTGGTCGACGGCGAGGAGGGCGAAGTCGTTGCGGTAGTCGGCGAACTCATCGAGATCGGCGATCTTGGCCGGGACCTCGACCTGCGGGTACGCCGTCGCCTTGGCGTTCTTCTTCGAGTTCGCGCAGCCCGGGAGGGCCGCTGCGCTGACGATCAGGGCGGCGAGGAGATACGGCCGAAGTCGCACCGGCCTAGTCTACGCGGCGTCGCCAGAGCGTGCCAGGCTGCGCGCCGGCGCCCTCGCGGCGACCCCGCGGGCGCCGGGCTCCGACGCTTCCGCGCGAGGCTGCCGCGCGCCGTCCTGGCGGCGGCGTAGCGAAGCGCACGACCGCCGGCTAGTCGATCCCGAGGGTCCGCTCCGACCAGCGCAGCGCGAAGGTGAAGGTGTGCGCGAAGCCGGTGTAGAGCCCGGCGTTCGACGGCCGCCCGCGGCCCTCGAGGATCGCCGCCGCCTCGGGGCTGTTGAGGTCGCCGACCTTCTCGTCGAAGATGAGGCCGGCGCTCGGATCGAAGGCGGCCTCGCCCGGGGCGACGCGGGTCGGGATGTAGAAGTCGAGGCCGTAGCCGGGGATCAGCTGGAGCTCGCTCTGGCGGATCCGCATCGTCGAGCCGATCGTCAGGCCGACGCGCCAGGCGTCGTGGAGGCTCGCCGACGAGGCCTCCGGGCGGACCGCCGGCGAGCTCGAGTGGACGCCGCCGACGACGGCGATCGTCGAGCGCAGGCGG
This sequence comes from Myxococcales bacterium, assembly GCA_020431135.1. GTDB lineage: Bacteria > Myxococcota_A > Polyangia > Nannocystales > Nannocystaceae > JADJRG01. The sequence continues at coordinate 4,404 of JAGQIT010001268.1, forward strand.
TAGGTCGCGTAGAGATCGAGGCCGAAGCGATCCTGGAGGCCGCGGTAGCGCGTCGACTCCGGGAGGAGGACGCTCTTGCGATCGAGGCCGACGAGGCTGAGGCGCTGCGAGCCGGGATCGGTGCACGAGCGCACGCCCTTGGCGCCGAGGAGCGAGTCGGCGCAGAGATCGATCCAGTAGAGGTTGGCGTCGAGGTGGAGGAGGCGGCTCGGGCCGAGGATGAAGGACGCGCCGGCGGCGACCTCCTGCGGCAGGCGTTGGGTCAGCGTCGCGTCGATCGGCGCGGCGGCGGAGCACGGGAGGACGTCCTCCGCGGCGCCGCCCTGCTCCTCGGGGCGACAGACGACGGCGTCGCCGGTGAGGGTGATCTCGCCGTCGTTGAGGAGCGGTCGCGTGCGCCAGCGCAGGCCGACGGTGATCCGATCGGTGAGATCGACGGCCGCGCCGAAGGTGAGCGCGATGTCGAAGCCCGACTCGCGGTTGCCCGAATCCGGGCGCCACAGGGTGCGGCCGCGGAACCCCAGGCGCTCGTCGCAGGTCGGGTTCTCGACGCGGTTGCAGCGGACGATCGACTCCTCGATCCGGCTGCCGCTCACCACCGTCGAGTTGTCGTAGGCGAAGCGCGCGCGCAGGCGCGGGATGTGGAAGCCGAGCCCGACCTTGAGGCGGCCGAGGAGGTTCCAGGCGACGGCCAAGGAGATGTCCGTGCGCACCGTCGCGGCGCCGCCGTTGAGGCGGCAGATCTCGCTGTCCTCGCGCGAGCAGAGCGCGGGCGGGCGATCGGGCTCGGGCGCGAGGTGGTAGCGGAGGACGGGATCGCTGTCGAGCTGGTAGGTCGAGCCGAGGTCGTAGATCGCGATGCCGACGGCGAAGGGATCGAGGTAGACGCCGCCGCCGACGAAGTAGCCGAAGCCCGGGTTGAGGAGCGTGCTTCGATCGCCGAGCTGATCGGTGGGGACCCCGGTCTCGTCGATCACGCCGTAGCGGCGGATCAGGCGGTGATCGAGCGTGGCGTTGGTCGACGCCTGGAGGCGCAGGCCTTGGAGCGAAGCGAGCATCGCCGGGTTGTGATGGATCGCGGTAAGAGCGCGCGTCGCGGCGCCCTGGGCCTCCGGTCCGCCGAGGCGCGCGGCCTCACCGGGGAACGCAATTGCCGCGCTAGGGGTGGCTGTAGCCCCCAGAAGCGCTGTCACCGCGCACGACGCGACGCGGGTCGACGGGCGCCTGCGGGCTCCCCTGGGCCGTTGCATCCGCGCCAGGATAACCTCAGAATCAATTTCTCGGCGGTCGCACGTCGCATCGCGGCGGCGCCGGGCCGTTGACCCTTTTTCCTGACGAAACTACGATGCGGGGGTCCCGCTGCCAGCGCCGAGTCAATCGAAGCCCTGGTGGCCCTCGCGGGGGAGTGCATGAGCAAGACGCTGCGACAGTTCCAATGTCGAGATGACCTCTGGACGCGGGTTGAGGCCCTGGCCAAGCGGCGCGGGATCTCGCCCGACGACATCATTCAGGCCGCCCTCCTCCAGCTCTTCAAGTCCGGCAAGAAGAAGGAAGCGAACGAGGACACGCCGCCGCCGCCGCCCTCGCGCTCGGCCGCTGCGACGACGCCGAGGCCGGCGCCTCCGCCGAGCGCGTCGACGGCTCAGCGTCCGGTCCCGCGGGGGCTCCCGCGGCCGACCTCGGCGCCAGCGCCTGCTCCGGGGGCGAGCGCCTCGGGGGTCAAGCCCTCGCTGCCGCGCCCGACCTCGAGCTCGCCGCGGCTGCCTCCGCCCTCGTCGTCGGCGTCGCGCGCCCAGCCGCAGACCCGGCCGCTCTACCTCTGCTTTGAGAACCAGTGGTACGTGGTCGACAAGGAGGAGTTCGTGATCGGCCGCGGCGCCAAGTACTCGGACCTGCCGATCAAGGACGCCAACATCT
>JAGQIT010001269.1 GCA_020431135.1 Myxococcales bacterium
CACGCCGGAGTCCCCGCGGCCCTTCGCCGCGCCTGCGCTCCTCGGCGAGCTGCGGGCCTGGGATGCGGCGAGCCCTCAGGAGCGCGCCGCCGCCGTGGAGGTCGTCGCCGAGGCGATCGCCGCCCGCTTCGCCCTCGAGGGGCTGCGGAGCTTCACCTGCGCGGGGCGGACCCATGAGCTCGGGGTGTTCCGCCACCGCCTCACAGGCATGCATCTCCACCTGCTCCCCGGCGGTCGCTTCGAGATGGGCAGCTCGGCGGCCGAGCGCGCCCTCCTCCGCGAGCGCGGCTGGGGCGGCGACGTCCCCGAGACCCCGACCGCCGTGGTGACCGTCGCGCCCTTCCTCATCGCCCGCTTCCCGATCACCGAGGGCGTGTGGTCGCGGGCCGGCGGCGAGGAGCTCCACTGGACGCTCGGCGAGGACCACCCGATCGACGCGGTGTCGCGCGCGCAGCTCCGCGAGTGGACCGCGCGCCTGGGCCTGCGCCTGCCGAGCGAGGCNNAGTGGGAGTACGCCTGCCGCGCGGGCAGCCGGACGATCTTCTACTGGGGCGACGCGCCGGATCCGAGCTACGCGTGGATGAAGGAGAGCGCGCCGGCGGGTGACGACTACACGAACTACCCGGAGCACCTCCACGCCGACCGCGCGAACGCCTTCGGCCTGGTCGACATGATCGGCGGCCTCGCCGAGTGGGTCGAGGACGACTGCGGCGCCTACCCGCCGACGGCCGAGCCCTTCCGCGACTCCTCGCCGAGCCCGGACGGGGTGCAGCGCGGCGGCTGCTTCATGTACGGCTGGAACCTGACCCGCAGCGCGGTGCGGATCCAATGCTCGGACTACGGCGACACCGGCATGACCGGGCGGGTCGCCTGCAGCCTCGAGCTCGCCGCGGCGAGCTCGCGCCTCGACCCGTCCTAGGACGCTCTGCGAGGAGCCGCCGCCGCCGGCTTGAGCGCTCGATCCCCTCGCCGACGCCCTGACGCGGGCGCGCGGACGCGCCCGTGAACCTCGCGGGGACACCTGACCGTTGGAGCCGCCCAGACGCGGCGACGCGGGCGGAGCGGTCATGCGTGCCGCTGCGCGGACCGGTATGATCAGCCGCTCGCGTGAACGCCGAAGCCGATCCCTCGCTCAACACGCAGGACGACTGGCTCGCCCAGACGCTGGCGGCGATGCGGCCGGAGCAGACCGACGTGTTCGCGCGCTCGCTCAAGCACTCGGTCCGCCGCGCCGTCGCCGGGACGCAGGGCGAGCCCTTCCGCCTCGGCCGCTTCACGGTGCTCGATCTCCTCGGCGGCGGCGGCATGGGCACGGTCTTCGTCGCCTACGACCCCGACCTCGACCGCAAGATCGCCCTCAAGGTGCTGCACACCCGCGGCGAGCGCGGGCATCGCGAGGTCCTGCGCGAGGGTCGAGCGCTCGCTCGCCTCAACCACCCCGGGGTCGTCACGGTCTACGAGGTCGGCGACCTCGACGACCAGGTCTTCGTGGCGATGGAGTACATCGACGGGGTCGACCTCCGATCCTGGCTCCGCGAGCCGCGGACGCCGGCGGCGATCCTCGCGCTGCTGGTCGAGGCCGGCGAGGGGCTCGCGGCGGCCCACGACGTCGGCCTCGTCCACCTCGACTTCAAGCCCGAGAACCTCCTCGTCGACGCGGCCGGCCGCGCGCGGGTGATCGACTTCGGCCTCGCGCGCGCGGTCGA
>JAGQIT010001270.1 GCA_020431135.1 Myxococcales bacterium
AGCCCGCGCGTCGAGTCGTGACGGACGCGGTCGCTGAGGTCGAGCCAGCGCTCGCCGTCGCGGATCGACCAGCGGACGGCCGGCGGCTCGGCGTCGGGATCGGAGGTGCCGTCGGCGACGACGACGAGGAGGGCGAGCCGCTGCGGCGCGTCGACGTCGACGAGGCCGATGTAGAGCTCGCCGGCGGTCTCGTAGCGCGGGAGGAGGCGCGGGGCACCGCGGTCGATCGTCGACACGCCGAAGGGGTGGATGTGGAGGAGCCGATCCTCGGCGTCGACGGCGTCGCCCGGGCCGCTCGCGTCCGCGGGGCGGAGTTCGAGCGACGCCTCGTAGCCGACGCTGAGTCGACGCGCGGTCGGGGTGTGCGGGGGGTCGACGCGGTGGGCCTCGATCGCGTCCGCGTCCGCTTCGCCGCGGGCGAGGGCGATCGCCAGCGACCGCGCGGATTGTGCGGCGAGCGTCGGGTAGATGCCGTGGCCGAAGTCGCGCGGCCCGAGCTCCCAGAGGAGGCAGCGCTCCGCCGCGCGGAGATCGCGGGGGAGGTCGAGCGCGGCGACGCTGCGCTTGTAGCTGTAGCCCGGGCTCGCGGCCGCGAGCGCCCCGCCGACGTCGGCGAACTCGAGGCGCTGCTCGGCCGCTGTCGTCGACTCTGGCGGCGGCCCCTCGCGGAAGAGCGGGGCCTCGCCGAGGGCGAGCTGGAGGCCGCGCTCGACGAGGCTCACTCGGACGCCGAGGTCGGCCGCGCCGGTGATCGCCGGGTAGTTCTGATAGTGGGCGCGCAGGCTCGCCGGCAGCCCCATCCAGGTGACGTCGAAGCGCAGCGCGTCGAGGCGCGGGGAGGTGAGCTCGGGGTGGCCGATGTAGAGGCGGGCGCCGACGGCCGGCCTGGCGCCGAAGGGCTGGAAGGGCCGCTGCGGATCGAGCGGGCGCTCCTCGTGCTGAAGGCGGAGATCGACGAGGCCGTCGACGTCGACGCGGAGGTGGAGGGCCTCGAGTATTAGACTGTCGAATGGAGCAGGTCTCGTGAGCCAGGCGCGAGCGTCGGCGTCCCAGCGGTGGCGGAGGGCGACGCGGAGGGTCGGCCAGCGAGCGCCGTCGAGGGCCGTGATGGCGCCCGCCGTCGGCGCGACGACGACGCGGAGCTGGAGCGCCGGCCGATCCTCGGCGAGCGCGCGGGGGCGCTCGAGGAGCGACCAGTAGTCGTCGCCGGGCGCTCCGGAGGCGAGCCGCGCCGCGAGCAGCGGCGCCTCGATCCAGCGCTCGGCGGTCGTGATCTCGATCTTGAGCGCGGCCTGGAGGCGGGCGAGGAGCGCCTCGGCGTCGTAGGCCCCGGGGTCGAGGCCGAGGCCCCGGGCGAAGGTCGCCCCGTCGAGCTCGCGCAGTCCGAGCGTCAACGTGATGGCGCGTCGCCCCTGGCTGAGCGAGAGCGCCGGCGACGAGAGCCCCCAGCCGATGGACGCCGTCGGCGGCCGCGACTCGTCGGCGTCGATGGGCGGGCGACCGAAGGTCTTCCAGCGCACGGAGCCGGGCTCGGCGAGGAGCGACGTCGGCTCGTCGAAGGCGTAGAGGTTCCGCCACTCGATCTGGCGCGGCCGGGACGGATCCTCGGCGGCGCCGCGCAGCGCCGGCTCGAGGGCGCGCGTGAGGTCGTCCCACGTGAAGCGCCGCGGCGCGGAGGGATCGGCGAGCTGGAGGCGGAAGCGATCGACG
>JAGQIT010001271.1 GCA_020431135.1 Myxococcales bacterium
CGACCAGTCGCTCGACGACCAGCTGCTCGATGAGCTGCTCGACGAGTACGACGACGACGACGAGGAGGACGAGGACGACGAGCCGCTCGCGAACGAGTGGCCGCCGCCGGGGCGGGCCTCGGCGATCGCGGCCGCGGCGGAGAGCCCCGCGGCGACGAGGAGCGGTGCGAGGAGGCGGCGCCGACGGGGGGCGCCGCGGGGCTTCGGGGCGGCGCGCGTCATTCGTAGTGGACCTCGTCGGCGAGCTCGTTCGCGTCGTCGTCGCGCGCGGGCAGGCAGCCGGCGAGAACGTCCCCGAGGACCTCGAGCGCGTTGGCGACGGCCTGCGGTCGGCCGCCTCGGCCGAGCACCTCGTCGATCGCCGCGGCCGACCTCTGCCAGGCCTCGCGCGGGCGGACCTTGAGAACGCCGGTGTCGGCGACGAGCTCGGCCTGGCCCTCGGTGAGGGCGAAGTAGATCAGGATCCCGGTGTGGGCGCGGGTGTGGCCGACGCGGTGGCGGTAAAAGGCGGCCTGCGCCGCCTGGAGGACCCGCTGGCGGCGCAGCGCTGACGGGGTGAGGCGGCGCTGGAGCGGCGCGAGGGAGCCGAGGAGGGCGCCGACGAGGCCGGCCGCGAGCGGCATGACGACGAACCAGTCGAGGGGGAACGGGGCCTCGGCGAAGAGCAGGAAGAGCTGACAGGCGACCGCGAGGGCGATCCCGAGGAGCGCCCGCGGGGTCGCGTAGGTCCCCGCGCGGCGCTCGACGGCGACGACGATCTCGGCGCTCGTCCTCGCCTCGATGGCCTCGACCGCGGCGTGGATCTGCGCGCGGGCGCCGTCTTCGAGGAGCGGGTGCATCGCGCCCAAGGATGGGGGATCCGCCGGCGCATGACCACAGGGGCGGACCCGTCGTTGCGCGCGTGCGCGCTCCTGGCGATCGGTCGCGGGCGTCAGGTCCCGGGTGCGGCGCTCGAATGGGGCGCGAGGGCTGACGGACGGAGTGGGGGCGCGCAGGCCCGCGGGAGCCCCTCGCCCTCGTCCGCTCGGCGCACGACTTGTCGGGCTGCGGAGCTGCCGAGCGGCGCGGGAGTCCGTGAGGTGAGCTGTCGAGCGGCTCGCGGCGAGGACCCGTGCCGCCACGCGCACGTCGGCGCAGGGGCGCGCGCAGAGAACTCGGCCGAGCTACGTCGACGCGGGTCGCGGGCCGCGGAGAACCTTCACGATCCCCCGCGCGGCGTCGTCCCAGTCGCCGAAGCTGAGGCGCGCCGCCTCGCGGATCGCCTGGCGGTCGACGCCCTCGCGGGCGCTCCGCAGGCGCTCGAGGGCGGCCGCGATCCCCTCGGGCCCGACCTCGCCCTCGCAGGCGAAGAGGTTGGGCTCGCCGCCGAGATCCGCGAGGTGGTTGTGCGCCGGGCCGACGATCGGGCAGCCCATGCTCAGGGAGAGGACCGCCGCGCCGGAGGTGAAGAACTCGCGGTAGGCGATCATCGACGCGTCGGCGGCGGCGAAGTAGGTCGGGACCTCGGCGCCGGGGACTCGGCCCAGGCGGGTGATGATCCGCGGATCCTCGCGGGCGAGGGCGAGCTCGGCGTCGACGCCCGGCCGCGGCGCGCCGGCGATCACCAGGCGATCGTCGGCGCCGGCGATCTCGCGAAAGCCGCGGATCACCGCGCCGATCCCCTTGTAGGGGCGCAGGAGGCCGAAGACGAGGGCGACGAGGCCGCGCTCCGGGAGGCCGAGCGCGGCGCGGGCCTCGGCCTGGGACGGCGGCGTCGGGTGCTCGTCGATGTAGTGGGGGTGGGGGACCACCGACGTCGGCCCGGTGTAGCCGAGCTCGCGCTCGAGGATCGCCTTGGCGCCGGGGAAGTGGAGGAAGACGTGCTCGACCTCGCCGAGCACCGCCTCGCGGAGCTCGCGGCCGAGGTCGGGGTGGGGATCGTCGTGGGGCAGGAGGTTGTGCGCCGTCCAGGCGACGCGGATCCCCTTCGCGCGGATCGTCGCCAGCGTCCGCCGCATCCGCGCGATCCGCTTGGCGTAGCGCCGGCGGTCGCGGTGGAGCAGCGGACCGCCGGGCCAGTGGAGGTGGATCCATTGATCGCGGCGCAGGCCGGCGACGCCGATCCCGAGCCACGGCCGCCGCCGGACCGCGAACCCCTGGCGGCCGAGCGCGGCCATCAGGCGCGGCAGGTAGGGGTTGCCGGTCCACAGCGGCCAGGGCATGACCACGGGGCGTGTGCGGGCGGCGGACATCGGCGCGCGGACGCTAACAGAGGCGCCGGGCGCCGCCAACCCGGTCCGCGGCCGTCGGCGGTCGTCGACGGTCGTCGACGGGCATCTGCTATAGGGGTGGGGTGAGTGACGACGCGCCGACGAGCACCTGGTACCTCCCCGGGCTGATCCGCGGCGTCGCGCTCCTCGGCAGCGCGGCCGCGTTCCTCTGGCTCCTCCAGGGCCCCGGCGAGAAGGCGCCGCTCGACGCGGCGCTCCTCCTCCTGACCTCCCTCGGCGTGGCGATCGTCGGCGCGCGCGTCCTCCTCGTCGACGGCCGCGAGCCGAGCGGCGGCGCGGTCTTCGTCCTCCGCACGCGCATGCTCAACAGCTTCGCCGAGGCCGTGATCGCGGGGATGGGCGGCCTCATCCTCTTCTTCGGCCTGGGCCTGCTCGTGATGGTCAGCGAGTTCCGCTTCATGTCGTTCGTCTTCGGGCTCATGAACACGGGCATCGGCGTGGCGATGACGCTGTGGCGGCCGAGCTTCGTCCTCGACGTCGAGCGCCGGACGCTGCGGCGCTACCCCTTCGGCCGCGCCCTGCCGCTGCGCGTCCGGGAGCTCCCCTACCGCGTGCGGATCACCTCCGACGGCTACTACAGCCGGGCGGCCAGCGCCGGAGGGGTTCGCACGGGCGACGTGGTCCGCGGGGTGACGCGCGGCGGGACCTTCGAGCTCGAGTTCGTCCCGGGCAACGACGCCGCGGCGACCGACGCCGCGGTCCGTCGCTGGCGCGAGATCTTCGGCGAGCTCGGCACCGACGGGTCCGACGCCCCCTCGGAGGCGCGCGCCGACCCGCGCGCCTCGGCCTGAGCTCGCTCTCCCGCCGGGAGCGCGCGGTCGAGGCGAGAGCGGCGAGTTTCACGGCTGCGCTCGCGGTTGCGCGCGTCGTCGGGCCGCGGGCACTATCGCCCGCATGAGCAGCGATCGTCGCCTCGGGGTCGTCACGAAGGTTGAGCCGCTTGAGATCGTCTCCGGACGCGTCCGCTTCACCGGCAGCCCCGGCAAGGCCGCGCTCGCGGCCGGCGACGTCGTCACCTTCGCCGCCGAGGGGACGACCGCCGTGCGCGTCCTGAAGAAGACCTTTAAGGGATCGATCCGCTTCGATCAGTCGTGTCAGTCGGCGGGGGGGCGCCGCGGGATCGTCATCGAGACCTACGGCCCGCCGAGCCCGGGCGCGTCGATCATCGAGCGGGTCACCGGCGCCAACTGCAGCCGCGAGCGCGACGACAGCCTCGAGGTCGGCGACGAGGTCGAGTTCACGATGATGAGCGACCACGTCGCCCTCGAGGTCCGCCGCCTGCGCCCCAAGGGCGTGACAGCGCCCGGCGAGGCGCCGCCGCCCGAAGGGATCAGCCCCGCCGACTACCGGGGGCTCGCCGCTGTCCGCGAGGCGGGGCTCCTCCGCGACCTCGACGACGCCAGGATCTCCAGCCTCGCCGCCGCGCTCGGCGACGACGAGGAGCCCGTCGACGGGATCGACATCATCGCCCGCCACCTGATGTCCAAAGGGGCAGCCGACGACGCCCTCCGCGGGCCGGTGTCGGTCGGCTACGCCCGGGGCATCGCCGCCCTCGAGGGCGCGCTCAGCGAGCGCCGCGTCGACGGGCGCGACGTCGTCGACATCCGCGGCGCCGACGGGCGCACGCGGAGCTTCGCGGCGCGGACCTTCGCCGACTGGGTGGCGATCTTCGACCTCGCGCTCGCTGCGGTCGGCGACCCCCGCCGGCTGGTGGCGCTGGCCCACGAGGCCGAGGACATCGAGGAGCAGATCTACGTGCTTGCGACGCCCGCGCAGTCCGCTGCGCTCGACAGGGCGGGGTGGGTCGAGGACTTCCTTGAGCTCGGCGCGCCGGTCGAGCTCCCCTGAGCACGCCTGTGCTGGCCGCGCTCCGCCTCTTGTCGCGGTCGCGGATCGTTGCCTGTGCAACGAGCGCGTGAGCCACGCGCCCTCGGCGAACGCGCAGGTGAGGTAGCTCGCGGCTCGCACCCTGCCGAAGGGACAGCTCCGCGCCGGGCGGCGCAGCTCAGATCGTCCAGGACCGAGCGCGACGCGCTCTGCGGCGCGACGAGAATTTTTTTCGATCGAGGGGAATTGATCCGGGCCCTCGCTTCACTCCCCCGGCGACGACGGTCTGCGTCGACCCCCGGAGCGGGGCGGCGTGACAGGCGGCGCCGCGTGGTGACCAACGCGCGGACCGTGGCCGTCGTCGCGCCAACACGTAACGACCAAGAAGCAAGACCATGAACGCACGTACCCCCACGTTCACCACCCTCCGCAGCACCTTCTGCCAGGCCCTCGCGGTCGCTCTTTGCGCCTCCGCCCTCACCGCCTGCGACGACGCCGAGGTGATCGACGAGACCGAGAACCTGATCAGCCCCAAGGGCCAGGAGATCACCGCGCTGCCGGTCTTTGAGTACAAGGGCAGCGCCGTCACGCCGGAGCAGGCCGAGGCCCTCGCGGCCGCCCTCAAGCTCCCGATCAACGCCCTCAACAAGGAGGGGCTCATCGACGAGAACGGCGCGATCCGCTTTATGGACGAGGCCCGCTTCCTCCACATCCCGACCAAGAGCGTGCCCTTCCAGGGCGCCGAGGACGAGGAGAAGAACGAGGTCTCCGGCGAGGCCCCGGCGCTCGACTTCGCCGCCCTCGAGGCCCTGAAGGTGCTCCCGGACGAGGAGGCGATCGGCCTCTCCAAGGAGATCCTCGGCGCCGTCGACCTCGGGATCCCCGGGGCAAAGGCGGTCGTCTCGCACGCCTCCCTTGAGCTGCGCGACGTCAACGACAAGCCGATCCTCGACCGGGCGATCGACACCACCGTCCACCACGAGCAGTTCCTCGCCGGCCTCCCGCTGACGGGCTCGGGCGCCAAGGTGAAGCTCGTCTTCGACGGCGAGGGCAAGGTCGCCCAGCTGACCTACGCGCGCCCCGTGCTCGAGAAGACGGGCAGCGTCGCCATCGTCCCGCAGTCGAGCGCGGCGGAGCTGTGCGCCGAGAGCCTCGCCGCCGAGAGCCTCCAGGGCGCGGTGAAGTACAGCGCCAAGCTGATCTACGACGTCCCCGCCGACGCCAAGGTCGGGGCGACGATCCTCCCGAGCTACGCCTGCAGCGGCACCCAAGAGGTCGACGGCCAGGTCGTCGAGCTCCGCGAGTCGGTGATCCCCGCGGTCCTCGACCAGCCGAAGGCGACGATCTCCGTGACCCCGGGGCCGGGGGCGCTGATCGCCTCCGCCGAGGTCGACGGCGGCGTCGCGCCCTACACCTACGAGTGGATCCGCGAGGGCGGCGACCGGGCGCTCAGCCCCGAGGAGGCGGCCGCCGAGCAGATCGAGTACGCGGTCACCAGCCGCGAGCCGGTCGACGCGGTCCGCGAGACGCTGCGCCTGGTCGTCACCGACGCCAACGGCGTGCGCACCGAGGCCCGCGCCGACGCCCTCGTCCCGGCGCCGGTCTGGTCGGCGCCCCAGACCCCGCGGGTCGGCGGCGTCCGTGACGCGGGCGCCGAGTGGGTCGGCTCCTGCGGCGGCCTCGGCGGCTCGCAGAACAACGCCGGCGGCTTCGTCAACAAGATGACCGCGGACGGCGTCAACGTCCGCTTCAACTTCGGCAACTTCTCGGCCTGGGAGCGCGACTTCAGGGACGACGACTTCGGCGGCAACGACGACAGCTACGTCGACAACACCGACTTCGTCTTCTACACCGGCCACGCCAACGGCGACGGCTTCACCTTCTGCGGCGAGAACGACGACACCTTCCTGCGCTTCGACGAGGCGCGCTGGGGCAACGACCACGACCTCGAGTGGCTGGTCATCGCCGCCTGCGGCCCGCTCCAGGAGACCTCCGGCGGGCGCAGCTGGGCCGACCGCTGGGGCCCCGCCTTCGATCGCCTCCACCTCCTGATGGCCTACGCGACCGTCTCGCGCGACAACACCACCGAGGGGCGCAAGCTCGCCACCTACATGACCAAGAGCAGCCCGCTCGACGTCCACCGCGCGTGGATCCAGACGGCGACCGACGTCCAGCCGAGCAGCGTCACCTACGCGGTGATGGGCGTCATCGGCCAGGGCTTCACCTTCCCCAACCTCGGCGAGAGGTTCTGGGGTCACGGCAGCGTCGGCGCCGACGTCCCGGCGAGCGACGTGATCGGCTACTGGCGGATCGCCGGCGCCTCCTAGGCCGCTCAGAGAAGCTGTCCTCTTGGACAGTCGTAGTAGATGAACGAGCCCCTGCCCGGCGACGCCGGGCGGGGGCTCTCGCGCGCGCGTCGGCCTCGGGTCTCGTCGAGTGGGGGTGCGCGGACCCAGGCCTCGCGCGCGGCGGGCTCCGTGCCCGGGTCGCGTGAACTCGCCGCTGCCGAGCTCACGCGAGTCCGCAGCGGACGGCGATGGCGCGATGACGTCGCAGCGCCGCGTGTTCGTCCGCCGCGCTCGCTTCGGCTCGACGCTAGCGCCGGCGCAGGGTCGTCAGGGCCAGCGAGGCGCAGGTGAAGCAGAGCAGCTCGAGGCCGAGGAGGAGCGCCCCCGGATCCCCGGGCTTGCCGTCGACGGCGATCGACAGGGAGCGCGCGAGGATGATCGCGCCGAAGAGGTAGATCGTCGACTTCAGCGGCCGCTCGGGGCCGCCGCCGGCGAGCGCGGCGAGGAGGGCGATCCCGACGCCGACCTCGAGTCCGCCGTAGACCGCGCGGATGTCGTTGCGGGCGAGCGCCGAGGTCGCCTCGATGTCGACGAGCGCGGCCATCCCGGTCGGGTCGACGAGGAAGGAGACGCCGACGCCGATGAACGTGAGGGCGGTGAGGAGGACGATCGTCAGGGCGAAGGGGGAGGATCGTTCGACGCTCATGGCCGAGAGGATCGCCGATCCGCTCCGCTTGGCCAAGGACGGCGGCCCCTCGCGCGGAGCCCACAGCGGCCGGCGTCGCCCGCTGCGTGGTCTCGGGCGAGCGTCCCGCGCTCGTCGCCGCGGAGCGCTATGACGGGACGCCGCTGCTCCGGACCGCTTGCGAGTCTCCGCGCCGCGAGGTCGGCGAGGGGTCGCGCGGGCGCGCAGAGGAGGGGCTACGACCAGTGGATCGCCGCCTGCGCGTCGCTGGCGTGGAAGCGCCCGCGCTCGTCGCGGCCGACCTTCGCCGCGGCGATCTCGGCGTCGTGGGTGAAGAAGATCCACTCGTCCTCCGCCGCGAGCCGCTCGAGAACCGCGCGCTTCTCGTCGATCAGGCGCTCGGGGTAGCGGTCGTAGCCCATGGTGATCGGCAGGTGGACCCACGGCGCGCCCGGGATCAGATCGCCCATGAAGGTGATGGGTCCCTGCGGGCCGCCGGCGATCCGCGTCAGCATCAGCCCCGGCGTGTGACCCTCGGAGAAGGTGAAGGAGTAGCCGTCGCCGAGGGTCGTCGAGGTCGCGCCCGTCACCCGCTCGAGGCGGCCGGTGCCCTTGATGAGGCCGCTCAGCTCCGGGATGAACGACGCGCGATCGCGCGGGTGCGGGTGGAGGGCGCGCTGCCAGGCGTCCTCGCCGACGACGTAGCGCGCGTTGGTGAAGGCGAGGGCGGGCGCGGCCCCCTCGGCGTAGGGGACGAGGAGCCCGCCGGCGTGATCGAAGTGGAGATGCGAGAGGACGATGACGTCGACGTCCTCGGGGGCGACGCCGAGGGCCACAAGCTCGCGCAGGAGGACGTGCTCCGCCTCCTGGACGCCGAAGCGCGCGCGCAGCTTGGGCTCGAAGAACGCGCCGATGCCGGTCTCGAAGAGGATCGTCCGGCCGCCGTCCTCGCGGACCAGGAGCGAGCGGCAGGCGAGGGCGATCCGGTTGGCGTCGTCGGGCGGGCACCAGCGCTGCCACAGCGCCTTCGGGCAGTTGCCGAACATCGCGCCGCCGTCGAGGCGCTGAGAGTTGCCGGGGACCGAGTCGATGCGCATGGCGACGGACATAGCAGCCCGGCGGCGCCGGGTCGACGCCCGTCCGCGCGTCCGCAGGATGCGACGCGCGCTCGCGCCGACGCCCGCCGCGGAGCGCCGCGGCGAAGCGAGTCGGCCGGCGCCGGTCATGTCGGCGTCGGGGGGCCCGACGAGGCCGGTGACCGTGGGCCCGATCCGGTGGGTCTCGGGGTGGACCTCGTAGGCGTGGTTCGCCGACATCACGACGACCCAGACGTAGCCGTCGATGTCGACGCCGACGCTCTTGGCGGCGTCGCGCGAGTTCGAGCGCGAACGGGCTCGGCGCGCGGTGGTACTGTCGCCCCGTGACCAAGTACGCGGCTCTGATCGTCCTCTCGCTGATCGCGTGTGCGCCGAAGGGCCAGGCCCCGAAGGGCCACGCGTCGATCGCCCGCTGTCACGAGGGGGGCATCGTCATGATGGAGGTCCCGCTGTCGCAGGTCGACGAGGTCGAGGACTTCGAGGACTGCGGCGAGGGGACCTGCGTAGCCAAAGGACAGGCGTGCCCGAAACCCGCTGAGAAGCCGGCGGAGCCAGCGGAGCGAGCAGAATAGGCTGAGCGGCGGCGTTCGAGTTCGACCGGATCGCGATCGGCCGCGCGCCTTCGTGGGCCTGCGCGCCTCGAGCCCCCTAGCCCGGCGGGTTGATCTGGAGGTCGAGGCCGGCGCCGGTCATGTCGGAG
>JAGQIT010001272.1 GCA_020431135.1 Myxococcales bacterium
GAGGCGCCGCCGCCGGTCGAGATGTGGCTGATCTGGCCGGCGACCCCAGAGGTCTGGATCGCCGCCACGCTGTCGCCGCCGCCGACGACGGTGTAGCCCGGGCAGGCCGCGACGGCGCGAGCGATCGCCAGGGTGCCCTCGGCAAAGGCGGGGTTCTCGAAGAGCCCCATCGGCCCGTTCCAGAAGACGAGCTTCGCGTTGTTGAGCGCCTCGGCGAAGCGCCGCGCCGACACCGGCCCGATGTCGAGGGCCATCGCCGACTCCGGCAAGACGACCTCGTGTGTCGGGACGACGGCTGCGTCAGTAGCGTCGAGGCCATCTCCGATCCGGAGATCGCTCGGCAACAGGAGGCGGACGCCGCGGGCCTCGGCCTTGGCGAGGACGCTGCGGCAGTCGGCGAAGCGGTCGCTCTCGAGGAGGGAGCGGCCGAGCTCGGCACCGGCCGCGGCGAGGAAAGTGTTGGCCATCGCCCCGCCGATGATGAGCGCGTCGCCGTCGCGGAGGCGATCGAGCACGGCGAGGAGCACCGGCAGCTTGTCGGAGATCTTCGCCCCGCCGACGATCGCGACGAAGGGGTGCTCGGCGGCCGCGACGACGCGGGCGAGGGCGTCGACCTCACGGGCGAGGAGGTCGCCGGCCGCGTGCTCGCGGACGAGCTTGGGGACGCCGACGACCGAGGCGTGGGCGCGATGGGAGGCCCCGAAGGCGTCGTTGACGTAGGCGTCGCAGAGATCCGCGAGGGCCTGGGCGAACGCCGGATCATTCTTCGTCTCGCCGGGCTCGAAGCGGAGGTTCTCGAGGAGAACGATCTGCCCCGCGCGGTTGTCGAGGACGAGCTTGGTGACGCCGTCGCCGACGACCTCGTCGGGGAGCCGGACCTCGCACTCGAGGAGCTCCGCGAGGCGGGCGCCGACGGGCTCCATGGATAGCTTCGGGTCGAACTTGCCCTTCGGGCGGCCGAGGTGCGACGCCAGGATCAGCCGAGCGCCGCGCTCGCGCAGGGCCTTGATCGTCGGCAGGGCGGCGCGGATCCGGGTGTCGTCGCGGATCGTCCCGTCGGCGGTCAGCGGGACGTTGAAGTCGACGCGGACGAAGACGCGGCGGTTGTTGACGTCGAGATCGTCGAGGGACGGGAGCCGGGGGGCTTGGGGCGCCAGGGCCATGGCCGTGAGCAATACCGACGGTCGCGCGCCAAGTCCACCGCCAAGTCCGCGGCGGACGTGAGCTTCGGCGCGGCGCTACTCGGCGGCCGCGAGCGCGGACTCTTCGCCGCTGCGCAGGTCCTTGGACACCAGCTCGAGGAGCTCGGACGACAGACCGATGATCTGCTCCGTCGAGTAGCCCTGGTCGCGCATCTGTCGAAAGAGCGAGCGGGCGAGAATGCTCAGGGCGCGCGGTTTGGCGTGGGTCTCGTGTCGGAGTGCTTGCATTCCAGCCGTATCCCGTTGGGGACCCCAATGAGAAGCAATCGCCGTGCTTGCGCGGCGCGATTCGGGAACTCGTATGATTTCAACGGGGTGGAGGTGCGGGGGCGGCGCCGGAACTGCGAAGTGTGCACCGTGGTGCGCAGCACATGGCCCTAGCGGTGTGCAGCGCGGTGCACGATGTGAAAGGCGGCGCCGTCGCCGCGGGCGCCGCTGACCACGATGCGCGGGGCGACTCGGGCGGCGCGCAAGCGGGCGTCCGCATCGCTGCTGCGATCCTCTCGCGTCGGTGCGACGAGGGCCTCGATGTGAAGCCCGCGAGCTCGTGGCGGCCTTCATCGCAGACCACGAGGGCGTGGCCGGATGTCAGTGTTGAAGTGCTGTGCTCGCTCGCCTCAACACGACGAGCGACGAGCGACGAGCAACGAGCCTCGGCCGACGGACCTACGAGGCCGCGCCCTCGGCCCGGTTCGGATCGAGGGCGATCTCGCCGGCGAGGAAGCGGAGGAGGATGTCGAGGCGCTGCCAGAGTTCGACCGGCATCTGCCCGAACGCCACCCCGACCTGGAAGTGCCCTTCGGTGCGGGTCGACCACAGCACCTGCCCCGGCATGGTCAGCGTGTCGCTCTCGGCCCAGTCGAGGATCAGGCGCAGGTGGATGTTCGCGTCGCTGCCCGGCGACACCGGGATCTCGGTGAGGACGCAGACCCCGGTCGTCGTGATCTCGGCGGCGAGGCCGGGGACTGCCGGGCGTCCGGCGATCTCGATCGTCGCCTCGAGGTCGCAGGCGAAGCGCGGGTTGAGCGGCGGTTGGGCGGCCACGGCTGCGTAGAGTACCAGAGGGCGCCGGACCTCGCGGCAAAACTCCAGCGCGCGTTCGCGTGCTCGAGGCGAGCTCGGCGCTCATGGGCGGCCCCGTGTGCGCAGGCGCAGGCCGCTGAGGCCGTAGAGGACCGCCTCGATCTCGCGGACGCGGATCTCTAGGCTGAGGGCGTCTGCGGGAGGCGCGTCGCCGGCGAGCTCGGCGAGGAGCTGGATCCGTTCGAAGTAGAGCTGGGTCAGGCGGAGGAGGAGCTGCTCGCGGGCCATCGCCATGTCGACCGCGGCGCGAGCGGCCCGCAGCTCGTTGGGATCGAAGATCAGGCGGTCGAGCTCCCAGGCGACGCGGACGCGGATCACCTGGCCCGCGCCGTTGTCCTGCGAGAGCTCGTCGGCGACCCCCGCCTCCTGGTCGAGCTGCCACGCCTGATCGCGGCGGAGATCGAGCTCGCCGCGGACGCTCGGCAGGGCCGCGGCTGCGCGGGCGCGGGCGAGCCAGCGCCGGCTCGCTCGCG
>JAGQIT010000014.1:0-2215 GCA_020431135.1 Myxococcales bacterium
ACGGCTTCCCGACCTACCACCTCGCCAACGTCGTCGACGACCACCTGATGGGGATCACCCACGTCATCCGCGGCGAGGAGTGGATCACCTCGACGCCGAAGCACGTTCTCCTCTACCGCGCCTTCGGCTGGGAGCCGCCGCGCTTCGTCCACCTCGGCCTCCTGCGCAACCTCGATCGCTCGAAGCTGTCGAAGCGCAAGAACCCGGTGTCGATCTTCCACTACCGCGACCTCGGCTACTTCCCGGGGACGCTCCTCAACTTCCTCGGCACCCTCGGCTTCAGCCTCGGCGACGATCGCGAGCGCTTCACGATCGACGAGATGATCGCCCACTTCGACTGGTCGCGGGTGAGCGCCGGCGGGCCGATCTTCGACGTCAGCAAGCTCGACGCCTTCAACGCCGCCGACGTCCGCGAGCTCGAGCTCGACGAGCTCCACCGTCAGGTGGTCGCGCGGGTCCTCGCGCCGGAGCGCCTCAAGGGGCTGCTCGCCCACGCCAAGGAGCGGATCACGACGATCGACGACGCGATCCCGTACATCGCCTTCGCCTTCGGCGGCGCCGTCGACTACGCGCCGGTGCTCGACAAGGTCCGCATCAAGAAGCGCAGCCGCGCCGAAGTCATCGGGATCCTCAAGGACTACGCCGAGCAGATCGAGCGCGACCCCGGCGCCCGGACCTTCGAGGTCGCGGCGCTCGAGGCCTTCTCGCGCGAGTTCTGCACCCGCACCGGGTGGAAGGCGCGCGAGGTCTTCACCCTCCTGCGCATCGCTGTCACCGGTCGGACCGCGGCGCCGCCGCTCTTCGACACGATGGCGTTGTGCGGCAAGGACCGCTGCCGCATGCGGATCCGCGATCTGATGGGCGTCCTCGGGGACCCGAAGACGCTGCCGGACTGGGAGTAGCTCCGCGGCCCGAGGGGCCACGACGAGACGCCGCGTGCTCCGCTCCTGCGGTCACGCGGCGTCGCTGTTTAGGTGCGTCCGGCGTCGCTGCAGGGCGCAGAAAGGACCGCCGCTGACGCCGGGTCGGCGCGTCAGCGGCGGAGGAGATTAAGTTGCGAGCGGGTCACTGCGGACGGCCGGAAGTTCAACCCCTACAAGCAGTAGGTGGGTGCCACGGTAGTCGCTTCGGGCTTCTCGTCGGACGAGCCTGCACGCCCACGAGCAGGGGCGGCTCCCTGGTTGAACAAAATGTAGGATGAACTTTGGGCCTCCAGGCGAGCGACCCGCTCGCAAGAACCAGCTTAGCAGCAAAACTCGAGAGTGGTGCCAGGTCGATGCGCCCTCACGTCGCGTGAAATCGGCGACGAGCGCGCTACTGCAACGGCCACGGTGTGAGGACGTAGTCGACACCGCCGCCGCTGTGACAACCAGTGCATAGACCGTGCCCAAGCTCGCCGCCGTACTCGCTCTGTCCGAGCTTCTCGTACCAGTACCAGCCGTTGCCGCCGTCGCTGTCGGCCTGCACCTTCACTTCGACCGCCCAGCCGATGATCTGGTCGCCGTTGCCCCACAGCTCCTTGACCGCGACCGCGCCCTCGGGGTGGCTCGTGAGCCCCTGATCGAAGGAGTCGTAGAGCGCGTCGTTGAGGAAGGTGCGGACCTGCCCGCCGTGCGGGCCGGTGGATTGATGGATGCCTGACTCGGCGCTCCACTCGGTGTAGGATCCCTCGTCCAACCAGGCGAGGAGCGCGTCGATGCTGTCGATCGGCGGGATCTGATCCGGGTCGGGCACGATGCCGGTCGTTGTCGTCGTGCTGTCGGTGGTCGTCGTCGGATCGCCGGTGGTCGTCGACGTGCTCTCGCTGCCGGTGGTCGTGGTCGTCGAGGTCGTGTCGCCGGCGGTCGTCGATGTCGCATCACCGGTGGTCGTCGAATCGCTGTCGCCGGTCGTGCTGTCCTCGGTCGTGGTGCCGGTGACGGTCGCGTCCGTGACGCCGCCGTTGGTCGCCGTCGGGTCGTAGCTCGTGCCGCCCATCGTGTCTTCGTCGTCGCCGGCGCAGGCGGTGAGAAGGAGGAGGGGGGCGACGATCATCGGGAGGGCGCTACGCATGGCGGATATTCCTGGGTTGCGTGGCGATACGCCCGGTCCCGCGGCGATGTTACGTCGCGGCTCGTCGGGCGGCTGAGCGGCGGTCATTCGACGTTCAGCGGCGGTTGTTGAGGCGCCTGTCGGATCCGGCGGTGCGAGGGCGTCAGCGCGGCGACGTCGGCCC
>JAGQIT010000014.1:2291-3222 GCA_020431135.1 Myxococcales bacterium
CCCTCGCCCTGCCAAAGGAGCTCTACGCGCTGCTCTCGCGGGTCGTAGGCGTCGCTGGCCTCGAGCGTCCCGTAGGCGATCGCCTGGGCGCGCTCGGAGGGGACGCCGCGCTCGCGGAGGATCGCGCGGACCGCCATGACCCGGCGATCGGCGAGGAGGATCGCGGCCTCCTCGCTGGCGACCTCGCCGGAGGCCGCGTGGCCGCTGATGATGAGGCGTCGATCGAGGCCGACGAGGCAGGCGGCGACCTGGGCGAGCGGGCACGTCGCGCCGTCATCGAGCTCGGCCGAGCCTCTGGCGAAGCGGAGCACCGGCGGTGCGCACAGGCGCTCGACGTCGACGCTCGCCGGCGCGTCGGTCGGGTCGACGACGCCACAGGGGTCCGCGGGGGAGTCGAGCGGCGTCTCAGCCTCGTGCGGGGCGCAGGCGAGCGCCTCTCCCAACACAAGGGTGAGCGCCGCCCGAGCTGCGGCGGCGGCCGTCATAGCTCGCGCTTGCCGAGGTAGCGATCGGCCTGCGTCGCCAGGCCGCGGACCGCGTAGATGAACATGGCGAAGCGCGGGTCCTTGGTCAGCCCCTTGGCGAAGCGGAAGTAGATCTGCTGGGCGACGACGGCCGTCTTGAAGAGGCCGAAGCAGTAGTAGAAGACGACGTGCTCGAGGCTGCGGCCGGTCGCCGTGGCGTAGGCCTCGGCGAGCTCGCGGCGGGTGAAGGAGCCGGGGATCGCCGTCGGTCCGAAGGAGAAGGACTGGAGCTCTGGCGGATCGCCGGCCTCCATCCAGTAGCAGAGGGCGGTGCCGAGATCCATGAGCGGGTCGCCCTGGGTCGCCATCTCCCAGTCGAGGATCCCGCGGACGCGCGTGAGGTCGTCGGGATCGAGGACGAGGTTGTCGTACTTGAAGTCGTTGTGGATCAGCGTCGGCGCCGGCGA
>JAGQIT010000014.1:3274-9773 GCA_020431135.1 Myxococcales bacterium
GTAGCGCTTGGTCCAGCCGCTCACCTGGCGCTCGACGTAGCCCTCTGGGTGGCCGAGATCCGCGAGCCCGCAGGCCTCGAGGTCGACGGCGTGGAGGCGGGCGAAGGTGTCGACGAAGGCGCGGCAGAGCCCGGCCGCGGCCGCCTCATCGAGCTCGAGCCCGGGCGGCAGCGTCCGCCGGAGGATGACCCCGCGCAGGCGCTCCATCACGTAGAAGGGCGCGCCGAGGACCTCGAGATCCTCGCAGTAGAGGACCGGCGCCGGGGCGAGGTCGAAGCGCGGGGCGAGGCGCGAGAGGATCCGGTACTCGCGGCCCATATCGTGGGCGCTCTTCACCTTCGAGCCGAAGGGCGGGCGCCGAAGGACGAGCTCGCGATCGCCGAGCGTCACCATGTAGGTGAGGTTGGAGTGGCCGCCGCGGAACTGGCCGATCTCGAGGGCCGCGTCGTCGTCGAGGCCGAGCTCGCGGCGGAGGTAGGCGCCGAGGCGCGCGCGCTCGAGGGCCTCGCCGTCGCGCTCGGGGCGGGGCCTGTCGAGCCAGTCGCTCGGGGTGCTCGCGCTCATCGTCCGGCCTCCTCAGCGCGGCGGGCGTAGCCCTTGAGGATCCGCTTGGCGACGACCATCTTGTGGACCTCGTCGGGGCCGTCGTAGATCCGCGCGCCGCGCTCGCGGGTGTAGAAGAAGGAGAGGACGGTGTCGTCGGTGATCCCGAGGGCGCCGTGGGCCTGGATCGCCCGGTCGAGGACCTCGCCGAGGACCTCCGCGACGTAGAACTTGATCAGCGAGACCTCCTCGCGGGCGGCCGAGAAGCCGCGGTGATCGATGGTCCAGGCGGTGCTCAGGGTGAGGAGGCGGGCGGCCTCGATCTTCGCTCGGCACTCGGCGACCCAGGCCTGGACGATCTGCTTGTCGGCGAGGCGCTCGCCCGGCGCGAGCTCGCGGCGGTTGGCGCGGTCGCAGAGCATGTCGAAGGCGCGCCTGCAGATCCCGAGCCAGCGCATGCAGTGGTGGATCCGCCCGGGGCCGAGGCGCTCCTGGGCGATGACGAAGCCGGCGCCCTCGGGCCCGAGGCGGTTGCTGACGGGGACGCGGCAGCCCTCGTAGACGATCTCGGCGTGGCTGTCGTAGCCGCCGCCAGCGTGGCCGAAGATCGGGATGTTGCGGACGAGGCGAAAGCCCGGGTTGTCGGTCGGGACGAGGATCATCGTCGCCCGCCGGTGGCGCTCGGCGTCGGGGTCGGTGATCGCCATGACGACCGCGAAGGCGGCCCCGTCCGCCGACGACGTGAACCACTTGCGGCCGTCGATGACGTAGTCGTCGCCGTCACGGCGGGCGGCGCAGGCGAGGAGGGTCGGGTTCGAGCCCGCGACCTCGGGCTCAGTCATCGAGAAGCACGAGCGGATCTCGCCGGCGGCCAGAGGGTGGAGGTAGGCCTCCTTCTGGGCCGGAGTGCCGTACTTCTCGAGGATCTCGACGTTGCCGGCGTCGGGCGCCTGGCAGCCGAAGACGTAGTGGCCGAGCGGGCTGTAGCCGAGGACCTCGCTGACGAGGCCGTGGTCGAGGAGCGAGAGGCCGAGGCCGCCGAGCTCGCGCGGGAGCTGCGGTCCCCACAGGCCGGCCTCCTTGACCTCCGCGCGCAGCTTCTGGAGGTCGTCCTCGCTGTCGGCGAAGCCGCGCGCGAGGATCGCGGTCTCGCGGGGGAGGACGCGGTCGCGGAGGAAGCCGCGGATCCGCTCGAGGAGTTCGGTGGTCGCCTGGGGGATCGAGAAGTCCATCGGGGCGGCGATCGTAGCAGCCCGCGGCGGAGGTCGACAGCGCGGCGATCCGCCGGCGGAGAGCCGTTCTATACTCCGGGGCGATGGGCGCGTCGGTCCGCAGCGGTCGCTTGGTGGTCAACCGTCGCGGGGTCCGGTCGGGCCGCCTCCGCGACCTCTACCACTTCCTGATGACGCGCTCGTGGCCGGTGTTCCTCGGCTCGATCGCCGCGGGCTACCTCGTCGCCAACCTCTTCTTCGCGATGCTCTACGTCCTCGGCGGCGACGTGATCGGCCAGGCCCGCCCGGGGTCGCTGCGCGACGCCTACTTCTTCAGCGTCCAGACGATGGCGACGATCGGCTACGGGCAGATGTTCCCGAAGACCCTCTACGCCGACATCCTCGTGACGATCGAGGCGATCACGGGGATGCTCAGCGTCGCCGTCGCGGCGGGGCTCTGCTTCGCCCGCTTCGCGCGGCCGCAGGCGCGGGTGATCTTCTCGCGGACGGCCGTGGTCGCCCGCCGCGACGGCTGCCCGTCGCTGATGGTCCGCGTCGCCAACGAGCGCACCAACCACATCGTCGAGGCCTCGGTGCGGGCGGTGCTCTCGCGGGTCGAGGCGACCGCCGAGGGCAAGCGGGTCCGGCGGATCCACGACCTCCGCCTCGAGCGCGACACTAACCCGCTCTTCGGCCTGACGTGGACGATCATCCACCCGATCGACGCGCAGTCGCCCCTCTACGGCGAGACCGCGGCGTCGCTCAAGGCGACCGACGCCCTCCTCCTGATCTCGCTCGTCGGCCTCGACGAGTCGCTCGCCCAGACCGTCCACGCCCACCACGCCTACGACGCGGCGGAGATCCTCTGGGGGGCCCGCTTCGCCGACATCCTCAAGCTCCACCGCGACGACGGGGTGGGGGAGGTCGACTATCGTCGGTTCCACCAGGTCGTGCCGGTCGACGAGGCCGGGAACGACCGCGGCGGCGCGGACGAGCCGTGGCTGTGAGGACGCGCGGGGGACCTCCTGAATCGATCGTCGGCCTCGCGCGTAGTAGACAGCTATGCCGCCGCTCGCGCTCGTCTTCGCCCTCGCTCTCGGCTCTGGACCGGCTGCGGACGCGGCGAGCGGGCCGGTCGTGGACTCAAGCGCGGGCGCCGGACCGGGGGCAGTGGCGAGCCCGAGTCACGACGAACTCCGCAACCTGCGCAGGCTGATCGCCGCGACGGAGCCGAGCGACGCCGACTACCCCGAGATGCTCCTTCGCCTCGCCGATCGCCTGGTCGAGGACAGCCGGCACAAGGAGGAGGTCGCCGCCGGCCTTGTCGGCGCGGGCGCGGCTGCACGCGAGGTCGAGCCGCTCGAGGCCGCGGCGACGGCCCTGCGCGCGGAGGCTGCGGCCCTCTACGCGGAGATCATCGACGGGCCCCACTACGCCCATTTCCGGGCGACCGACGTCGCGCTCTACGAGCTCGCGGCGATCCGCTCCGCCGCGGGCGATCACGTCGGCATGCGCGAGCCGCTGCTCCGGCTCGTCCGCGACTTCCCGCAGAGCCCGCGGATCCCGAGCGCCTACCTGCTCTTCGCCGACTACTACTTCAGCGCCGGCGAGATGGCCCACGCCGAGCGCTTCTACGACAAGGTCGCGACCTTCGCCCAGGCCCGCGAGCGCCCCTACGCCCTCTACAAGCTCGCGTGGGTGCGCCTCAACGGCAGCGCCGAGCGGCCGCGCGATCCGGCGAAGGCGCTCGAGTACCTGGTCCGCGTGCTCCAGGACACCGCCAGCGACGCGAACCTCCGCCGCGCCGCGCGACGCGACGTGATCCCGGTCTACGTCGAGATCGGGCGCCCGGCGAAGGCCGCGGCGTTCTTCCGCAGGATCGCCGAAGACCCGACGACGGGGCGGACGGACGACGTCGAGATGCTCGGCTGGCTGCGTCAGGCCTATCAAGACGCCGGCAGGGACGCGGACGCGGCGGTGATCAGCCGCGCCCTCGCGGACGCCGAGCGCCGGGCCGGCGCGCGCGGCTAGCTGGCGGTCCGAAGATTCCCACGCACGCTCGCGTGTCCGCGTAGCGCCCGGGAAAGCGGCGCCCTGACGACACGAAGAGGGCCGCGCCGAAGACCCGGACAGTTGGGAGTGTCCGCCGAGTGGTCACGCAGCCGCCGCGCGGACGCGATGCGGGTCGCGGGTGTTCGCGGCGTCGCGCGTAGCGAACGGCCTCAGTGCCCGAGGAGAACCACGTCGACGAGCAGCGCGCCGAGGAAGAGCAGGCCGATCCGCCGGTTGTAGACGAAGGCGTGCGCCGACAGGTAGAGCGGCCACGCCGACGCGGGGAAGCCCTCCGGGCGCTCGGTCGGCCGCGGTTTGCGGAACACGGCGATCGCCTGGCGCAGGCTCGGGACCGCGAAGACGACGGCGAGGAGCGGGAGGCCGAGGGCGCCGTCGGCGACGAGGACGGCGACGAGCGCGAGCTGGGCGATCCAGAGGACGATCGTCACCCGCCGCGACAGCGACTCGCCGAGGATCACCGGCAGCGTCCGGATCCCCTTGGCGCGGTCCTGGTCGATCTTGTCGGTGTGCTTGCCGAAGAGCACCGTCGTCGGGCCGATCGCGTAGGCGAGGGAGATCCAGGCGACCTCCGGGCTCCACTGGCCGCCGCTGACGACGTAGTAGGTGCCGCCGACCATCAGCGGGCCCCAGACGGCGATCACCGCCGGCTCGCCGAGGCCGATGTACTTCAGCGGCCAGGTGTAGAAGAGGACGAAGAAGGCGCCGACGCCGAGGAGGCTCAGCGTCACCATGCCTGTCTGCGCGACCAGGTAGAGCCCGGCCGCGAGGGCGACGGCCCCGGTCGCGGCGATCCAGCGCAGCATCTGGCGCTCGCTGAGGAGGCCGTGCTCGAGCGGCTGCGGGCCGTACATCGATCGGTAGTAGTTGTCGCGATCGACCCCCTTGCGGTGATCCGTGAGGTCGTTGAGGAGGTTGTTCGTCGCGTGCGCGAAGATCAGGCCGATCATGCAGGCGGCGAAGTAGGCCCCGTCGAAGAGGCCGTCGCGGTAGGCGAGCAGCCCGCCGATCGCGCAGGAGATCGCGGTCATGATGAAGACCGCCGCGCGCGTGGCGATGAGCCACTTGGCGACGACGTCGAGGCGCTCCCAGCCCGCGCGATCGAGGCGCGGGATCCCGGTCAGCGCTCTGCCCCACATGCGAAGATCGACCATCGCGGCGCACGGTACCGCGTCGCGCGGGGCCGCGTCACGACGATTGCGGTCCAGCCTGCGACCTCGCGCAGGTCACTAGCGCAGGGTGATGAGCGCCGGATCGTCGAGGTGGGGGACGCCGTTGAAGGCGGTGAGCGTGAGCTCCCCGGGGCGGTGCTTGAGCTCGGTGAGCGAGGCGTTGTGGACCACGAAGGTCGCGCGCATGGCGTCCCAGGGGGCGAGGCTGAAGGCCTTGCGCACGGCGGCGCCGATCGGCCCGGCGGAGGTCACGGCGGCGATCCGAGCCCCGCGACCGGCGGCTGTCAGCAGCGCGTCGATCGCCCCGTCCACCCGCTCCTGGAAGCGCGCGTAGGGTTCGACGACGTCGTCGAAGGCGCCGGCGATCCAGCGGCGCATCATCGCCTGGAAGAGGTGCTCGAAGGCCCGCCTGAAGCCGCGGCGCGCCTCGTCGGCGATCGCCGCGTGGAAGTCGCGCTGGAGCGCGGCGATCTCGGGGTCGCGGGCCGCGAGGTCGTCGACGCAGGTGGCTAGGATCTCGAGGGCCGGGAACTCGTCGAAGCCGGGGTGGATCGTCGGCGCAGGGAGATCGAGCCCGGCCTCGCGCGCGCCGTCGCGGAGGGCCTCGGCGGTGCCGATGTGGCGCTTCAGCGGCCCCGCGACGATGACGTCGAAGCGCTCGCCGCGGGCGGCGAGGTAGCCGCCGAGGCGCCGCGACTGCTCGATCCCACGGGCGGAGAGAACGTCGTAGTCAGCGCCCCCGAGCGACGCTTGACCGTGGCGGATCAGGACGAGGGTGCTCATGGCGACGGCGAGCGAGGCGTACCACACTCTGGCGCGCAGCGACCCGTCAGCGTTCGCGCCCTCGTGCTGAGACCGCGGGCACGCGCCCCGAATTGCGGGGTTCTCCTAGGCCTCGGGCTCGTCGTCGGACGACGTGCACGCGGCGATCCCGAGGTGCGTCTGGTAGGCGCAATTCCACTCGACGAGGGTCGCGCTCAGGCTCGCGGCTGCCTCCGCGTCGCCGCTCTCGACGGCGGCGACGTAGTCGTCCCAGGCGCCGACGTAGGCGACCGCGTCGAAGTCGGCGCCGAGGTTGGCGGCCATGTCGGGGGTGATCAGCGACTGGTAGGTGCGCCCCTCGACGGCGCCCTTGTAGCCGGTCGGGACCCCGAGCTCGCCGGTCTCGACCGCCTCGTCGCAGTACTTCCGCGTGCGCTTGGCGAAGGCGATCGCGAGCTGGCGGCGGAGCTCCGCCGCGTCGATCGTCGCCGGCTCGCCGAGCATCGCCTCGATGACGGCGATGCCCGGGGTGTTGCGGCCCTCGAGGCGGTCCTCGAGGCCCTGGAAGTGCTCGAGCGCGCGCCGGGCCGCGGCCGGATCCTCCGCGCCTGCGGCGGCCTCGGCGAGAACGAGGCGGTGGAGCGCGCGGAAGAGGGTCTTCTCGATCCGCTGCTTCGCCGGCGGCACCACCCAGTCGTCGATGTGGGCGGCCGGCGGCTCGCCGTCGATCGCCTTGTGGCC
>JAGQIT010000014.1:9825-10986 GCA_020431135.1 Myxococcales bacterium
CCGGCGATCTGCGCGGCGAGGGCGAGGTCCTTGAGCGCGCCGTTCCACAGGCAGTAGGCCTCGTCCCAGGCCGCGTAGGGATCCTCGACGAGGAGCTCCGGGCCGACGATCTCGGCGCGGATCCTCGCCAGCAGCGCGACCTCGATCATCGGCTGGATCGCCGCGACCTCGTCGCCGGCGAGGGCGGCCGTGATCGCCGCGTCGTCGCTGCGCTCGGTGATCGCGTCGCTCTCGCGGACGTACTCCTGCAGCGCCCCTTCGTAGGCGGCGCTCGCCGCCGTGAGGTCGGTCGCGGCGACCAGCGCCGGCCAGCGATCGACCGCCGCCTCACAGGCGTCGCTCGCCCGCTCGCCGAGAACGTAGGCCTCCTCGCCTGCGGTCTCGCCCGCGCTGTCGCTCGTCGACGAGCTGAGGTTGCAGGCGGGGAAGAGGAGAGCGGCGGCCAGGAGGCCGGCGGGGAGATGGCGGCGTGCGTGGGCGGTCATCGTTGTCTGGAACTTATTGAAAATAGATATCATTTGCAACAAGAGGAGGCTCACGGAGAAAAACCTCCCCTAGGTGAGCTTGACCCCCCTGAACTCGGGTGATAACCCTCTTCGCGAAAATGAAAGTGATTTTCAATTTTCTCGTCCTCGGGGCGGCGCTGCTCCCCGCGGGGTGCGTCAACCTCGAGGTCGACGGCACGGGGGACTTCTCGGGGGAGGGGATCCCCGCCGAGGTCGTGACCTGTGAGGGCTGTCTCTCGGACCAGGAGCTCCGCGGCGAGCTGATGCTGCTCGTCAACACGCGCCTGACCAACCCGGGGTCGAACCACACGGCCAACTTCCCGATCGACGGCGACGGCCGCTTCGTCGGCCCGGCGCTCTACCTCTACGATCCGATGCGGACGTGCGACGACGGCGGCTCGGGCTGCCGCCTCGCGCCGCTCGGCAACCTCTGGCTCGACGACGGCCTCGGCAGCCTCTCGGTGGGCGACGGCTCGCTCGAGCGCTTCACCGTCCGCGACCTCGCCTGGGATCCGAGCGGCGGCCTGTGGGGGCTGAGCTACGACGCCCTCAACGACGAGTGGGGCCTCGTCGATCTCGAGGTGCCCGACTGGCACAGCGGCGAGAACCACGTCGGCGTCACCCGCTACACCTTCCTCCCGGGGCCGGTCGACGA
>JAGQIT010001273.1:0-398 GCA_020431135.1 Myxococcales bacterium
GCCCGAGCCCGAGCCCGAGCCCGAGGCGGCGCCCGAGCCCGCTCCGGAGCCCGAGCCCGAGGTCAAGGCCCACGTCCCCGCCCACACGCCGCCGAAGGAGCCCGAGGTCAAGGCCCCCGTCGAGAAGGAGCCCGAGCCCGTCGCCGAGCCGCCGAAGCACGAGGAGGAGGGCAAGGGGAGCGGCCTCTTCTGGGGCATCCTCGTCCTGCTGATCGTCGTCATCCTCGCGGTCACGTACCTGAAGACAGGTCAGTTCAACCCCGCCCAGCTCCTGCAGCCGGCGAAGTAGACGACCGACGCGATCCTGTACGCCCAGGGGAGGCCCCGCCGCCCCTGGGCGTCAGCAATTCACGGCCGCGATCTTCCGACATGTCTCAAGAACCATGTCGAATCGCTGC
>JAGQIT010001273.1:406-3250 GCA_020431135.1 Myxococcales bacterium
CGAACCACGAACCACGAAAAAGGACCCCCACCGCGCCCGGTGGAGGTCCGCCTTCAGGGAGCGTCGCGCTCGCTAGCTCGGGCGATCGGCGTTGGTCGGCGTGACGTCGATCTCGCCGTTCTCCTTCTCGCGGCGCTCGGCCGCCTTGTCCTCCTCGAGCGCCTTCATCTCCTTGCGGAAGCCCCGGAGCATCTTGCCGACGCTCTCGCCGAGCTGCGGCAGCTTCGACGGGCCGAAGACCAGGAGCACGATGGCGATGATGATCAGGATCTCCCAACCGCCGATTGCGATGGCGACAAGCATGGGTCGAAAGGTAGTCCCTTTGCCGCCTCTTTGCTAGCGTGGGCGCATGCGAGTGCCCTCCGCTAGGCGCAGCCCACGCCTTCGGCACCTGTGGGCGGCCTCCAGGACGCAGACAGGCTCCGCGCGCCTGGCCGTCCTCATCGCGCTGCTCGCCCTCGTCGGCGGACCCGGGGGCGCGCGGGCCTCGACGCGCGCCGCCGAGGACCCCCCTCCGGGCGCGATCGACAGCGTCGGTCCGCTCCAGATCGCCTACGAGGGGCGCGATCGGGTCCGCGGCGGCCGCCCCGAGGGCTCGACGATCCATGAGGCCTACGTCCCCCGCCCGGTCGAGCCAGAGGCCGCTGAGCGCGCGGACCTCGACGCCTTTGAGCGCCGGGAGCTGCCGCCGACCGCGGCGCTGCACCGGCCTCCACCCGAGCCCTGGCTCCGCGAGCTCGCCCTCCCCGACGTCCCCGTGCGCTGGAGCGAGGCGACCGTCTCCTACCTCCGCTACTTCCGCGACGACCCCAAGGGACAGGCGCTGATCCGCGGGTGGATCAAGCGGATGGGCCGCTACGAGCGCCGCGTCCGCGCGATCCTCCGCGAGGTCGGCGTCCCCGAGGACCTCGCCTTCGTCGCCATGGCCGAGAGCGGTTTCATCCCCCAGCGGCGCTCGCGGGTCGGCGCCGCCGGGATGTGGCAGTTCATGGCCGGCACCGGCGGCGTCTACGGCCTCCAGCGCTCGTTCTGGGTCGACGAGCGCCTCGACGTCGAGCGCTCGACCTACGCGGCCGCGGCGTACCTCAAGGATCTCCGCGCCCGCTTCGGCTCGTGGGAGATGGCCCTCGCCGCCTACAACGGCGGCTACGGCCTCGTTCTCAAGAGCGTCAGCCGCTACAACACGAACAACTTCTGGGCGCTCTGCGAGATCGAGAGCGGCCTGCCGCAGGCGACGACGCGCTACATCCCGAAGATCATCGCCGCGGCGATCGTCGGCCGCAACCGCGAGGTCTTCGCCGTCGACCGCCGGGCGATCGAGGTCCTGCCGGCGGTCGAGTGGGACGAGGTGATGGTCCCGTCGCGGACGTCGATCGAGTCGATCGCCAAGCTCATCGACGAGGACCCGGCGCTGCTCTCCGAGCTCAACGCCCAGTACATCCGCGGCCGCGTGCCGCCCGACGGCGACGTCCACCCCGTGCGCGTGCCGGCGGCCAAGAAGCAGCTCCTCCAGCGCAGCCAGGGCCGCCTGCTCAGCGAGGCCGAGACCCTGGCGACGACCGTCGTCCGCCTCGGCGAGACCACCGCGTCGATCGCCAAGCGGATCGGCGTCAAGGAGTCGGCGCTGCGCAGCCTGAACGGCATCGAGGACAACGGCGAGCTCGCCCGCGACGTCGTCCTCGTCTACCCGGGGCGCGCCAAGCCGGAGGTCGCGAGCAAGGGCAAGGGCGACGCCGAGGAGCGCCCGCTCGCCGCGGTGCCGGCGGTCGTCGTCGGCCCTGGCGAGCGCCTCGTGTTCTTCTCGGCGACGCGGTCGACGACCCCGCGCGGCCTCGCCGAGGCCTTCGGCACGTCGTGGGAGTCGATCGTCGCCTGGAACGACCTCGATCCCCAGGCCCGGATCCAGCCCGGTCAGATCCTCCAGGTGATCGTCGGCGCCGACTTCCAGGCCGACTCGGAGCGCGTCGTGATCTACGAGCCCGACGAGGTCGACCATGTGGTCCGCGGCTCGGCGCCGCACCTCGACGCCAGCCTCGAGCGCCGCGGCCTCGTCCGCCGCGGCTACAAGGTCCGCAGCGGCGACAGCCTGGCGAAGATCGGCAAGCGCTTCCAGCTCAGCGTCGGCGACCTCGCGCGGATCAACGACGTCCCGCGCAGCCACGAGCCGAAGAGGGGCGACGTCCTCGTGGTCTACGTCGCCAAGGGCAAGACCAAGGGGACGATCCGCGCCCCGGAGCCGGCGCCGACCTCGACCGTCGACGCGGCCGCGCAGCTCGAGGACGACGGCGGCGCGCCGGAGCCCGCGAGCGACGCGAAGGCGCCGACCTCAGCCCCCAAGGCGACGCCGTCGCGGCGCCAGCCGTCCTCGCGGCCGGCGTCGACGCCAGCGACGAACAAGCTCCCCGGACGCCAGGGCTGGCGCCGCTAGGAGGCTGTCCGCGTCTTCGACGTGTGCTCCGGCCGACCTCTCACCGTCGTCAGGGCGCCGCTGCACCGGCGCAGCGCAATTCCGAGGAGGGCAAGCGAGAGCGCGCCGCTCGTCGCCGCCGCGGCTCAAGCGAGGCAGGTGGGCGCCTTCCGCTCCGACATGGCGGATCGAGCAGGTCCGATGAGGCCGCTGCCTGCGGCGAGCCGCGCTCCTCGACGAGGCCGCGCTCGCGGGCGCTCCCCCGCTCCCGCTGCGGAGCAGTGCTTTCGCTGCCGCTGCGCCTGTCCCTCGCCCATGCTGAGCGCTGCCATGCGTGTCTCGACCCCGCTGCTCGTCGTTCTCCTCGTCACTCCGCTCGCGTGCCAGGGGGACGACAGCGGGACGGCGAGCGCGACCGCGACCACCGCCACCTCCTC
>JAGQIT010001273.1:3333-4026 GCA_020431135.1 Myxococcales bacterium
AGCACCTCCGAGCCGGGGACGACGACCACCACCACCAGCACGACCAGCGGCGGCGACTTCGACTGCTCACAGAACGCCTGCCTCAAGTGCCATCAGCTCGACGGCGAGGGCGGCGGGCTCCCCTTCCCGATCTGCAAGAACCTGCGCTGGGACTGCGACTTCCCCTCGCCCTGCGGCGAGCTGGCGCTGGCGTTCATCGAGCCCGGGGTCTACGAGGCCGTCGACGTCGACGCGGCCGTCTGCGCGATCGAGGCGATGATGGGCGGCCAGCCGGCGAAGATCGCCCTCAGCCAGATCAGCGATCCGGGCGCGGCGATCTTCGTCGTCGGCGACGGCACGGCGATGATCCAATGGGACACCTACGGCGGGGACATCGTCTACGCGGCCCGCTCGGGCCGCCTCACGCTGCAGGACGCGAGCTACTTCACGGCCTGCCTCGCCGATCCGACCCCGGCGAACCTCGGCGCCTGCCTCTTCGGCGGCAACACGCTCTGCGCTCCAGAGGGCTCCTGGACGCCGCCGTGGTCGACGGGCGAGTGCAGCTCCGCGATCCCTGAGGGCTGCGCCAAGGGCTGAGCGCCGACTCGGGGCTCGCGGGGACCTCCGTCGATCTGCTAGACGAGGGGGCGATGCAGCCCCTCGACCTCGACCAGGCGATCGCGGCGGTGCTCGCCGACGCCGCGCCGCTGCCGG
>JAGQIT010001274.1 GCA_020431135.1 Myxococcales bacterium
CGCCGGCCAGCAGGACACCTACCTCGGGGTCCGCGGCGAGGCCGAGCTCCTCCGGCGGGTCCGCGACTGCTGGGCCTCGCTCTTCACCGATCGCGCGATCCTCTACCGCCGCCAGCACGGCTACGGCGACGACGCGGCCGAGCTCGCGGTCGTCGTCCAGCGCCTCGTCGAGCCGCGGGTTTCGGGGATCCTCTTCACGGCCGATCCCGTGAGCCAGAGCCGGGCGGTCGCGTCGATCGACGCGAGCTACGGGCTCGGCGAGGCGCTGGTCTCGGGGCGCGTCGACGCCGACCTCTACCGCGTCCGCAAGGCGACCGGCGAGCTCCTCGAGGTCCACGTCGGCGCCAAGGCGATCGCGATCTGGCCGGACGGGCAGGGGACCGTCGAGCGCCCGGTCGGCGACGCGGAGCGCGGGCGAAGGGCGCTCGGCGACGCCGACGTCCAGGCCCTGAACGCCCTCGGTCGTCAGGTCGAGGCGGCCCGCGGCGCGCCGCAGGACGTCGAGTTCACCTTCGACGCCGCGGGCGCGCTCTGGCTCCTCCAGACCCGCGACATCACCTCACTCTACCCGCTCCCGCAGCCGCGGCCGACCGACGGCGGCCTCCACGTCTACCTCTCCTTCGGCCATCTCCAGGTGATGACCGAGCCGCTGCGCCCGCTCGCCGTCGACTTCTTCCGCTACGCGGCGCCCTTCGGCCGCGAGCGTCGTAGCGAGCTGGTGACGACCGCCGGCGATCGCATCTTCCTCGACGCGACCGCGGCCCTGTCGACGCTGCCCTTCAGCGCGATCTTCCCGCGCTTCTTCCGGCTCATGGACGCGCAGATGGCGGAGGCGATCGACCTCGTACGGGCGCGCCCGGAGTTCGCCCGCGGGGTCGCCAAGGCCCGCCGCCTCGGCCTCGCGCGCCGGATCCTCGGGCCCTTCCTCCGCAGCCTCACGCGCGCGCTCGCCCGCCAGCGGCCGGAGCGGGCGCGGGCCGAGATGATCGCGGCGCTCAGCGGCTTCGTCGACGGCGCCCGCGAGCGCCTCGCAGCCGTCGAGGCCGGGGCGCCGCGCCTGCGCGTCGCCGTCGAGCTCACGCAGCAGCTCTTCTACACGCTGGTCCCCGCGTTCCCGCCGATCGTCGTCGCGGGGATCCTCAACTGGAAGCTGCTCGAGCGGCGGGCGACGCCGGAGCTGGATCGCGGGCGGATCGAGGCGCTCACCCGCGGCCTCGAGGACAACGTGACGACGCAGATGGACCTCGAGGTCGGCGACCTCGCGGACCTCGCGCGGGCCTGCCCGGGCCTCGTCGACGCGCTCGACCGCAGCGCCGACGCGGCGGGCCTGGACGCGCTCCGGGGGCCCCCTGGGCGCGCCGCCTTCTTCGCCGCCTGGGACCGCTTCGTCGCTCGCTACGGCCACCGCTGCCCAGGCGAGATCGATCTGACCGCGCCGCGCTGGCTCGACGACCCGAGCAGCCTCGTACGCTCGCTCGTCGCCCTCGGGCGCTCCGATCGTGAGCCGGGGGCGCACCGCCGCCACCACGAGCGCCTCGCCGTCGAGGCGGAGGCGGTCGCCGACGCCCTCGTCGCCGCCGCCCCTGCCTGGCGCCGCGGCCATGTCCGTCGCTGCGTCCGCCGGGTCCGCAGCTACCTCGCGCTCCGCGAGCACGGCAAGTACTACGCGCTCCTCTTCTTCGACGCGGTCCGCGAGGTCGCCCTCGAGGCCGGCGCGATCGCGGCGCAGGCCGGCGCCCTGGAGTCCGCGGAGGACGCGTTCTTCCTCGAGTTCGACGAGCTCCTCGGCGCGCTCG
>JAGQIT010001275.1 GCA_020431135.1 Myxococcales bacterium
GACGAGCCGATCTCCGACAACTCGACCGGCCGCGGCCGCGCCGAGAACCGGCGGATCGAGTTCAAGGTCATCACCGACTAGCCGCGCCGAGCCTGACGACGCGAGCGCCGAGGCGGAGTCCGCACGGCGCTCGCGGTCGCGACGGACGGCCGGGCGCCGCGGCGTATGTGCAATCACCTTGCGCGACCTCGCCGCCGCGCCGCGCCTGTCGGGGCCCCTCGCACACATCGTCACCCGCCGGATGGATGCCGTCGCCGCTGCGCAGCGAGGCCTCGAGGGACCGCGTCCCCTCGGCCAACCGGCGCACCTTCGACGCAGAACATTCGTCCACTTCTCAGGACGTCGCCGACCGAGTGCGCAGATTCGGCGCGTCGCCTTCGCCGCACAAGCGCGACGTGAACAACGGTGCACAAGCCAGCCCACACTGTTCGGACGACGTACCTCTTCGACGAGCGGGCGCGAGCCCCGACGCCTCCGCACGGACCGCGACCTAGACCCGCGTAGCGCCGCGCGCGACGCCTTTCCTGGCCCAAGAAACATCCTCGTCTGACCGCGCCTTCCCGCGCGGCGACCCGCGACCACCTCATACTACAAACCTGTCCGCAAATTCATACTCACTGTCGGACAAGCGACGCCCCGTTGTGGTACACAGATCCCTAGATGTCCCCGGTAGAGACGCTCGACGCAGGCGAGCAACTCGACGCGGACGAGGAGGCAACACGCCCGCTCCCGGGCCTCGTCCTGGCCTGGAACGCGGGCGCCCCCGAGTACCGCGCCATCGCCTCCCAGGGCCGCCCGCTCAGCTTCGGACGCGCGGGCGGCGACGCCGACATCACCCTCAACGACGGCCTCATCTCGCGCCAGCACGCCGAGTTTCGTGTCGCTGACGGGCGCGCGACGATCCGCGATCTCGGCAGCCGCAACGGCCTCTTCGTCGACGGGACCCGCTGCGCTGAGGCGCGCCTCGACGACGGCTCGGTCATCCGCATCGGCCACTCGCTCCTCGTCTTCGTTGCAGACATCCGCGGCCTCGGCGGCGAGGTCCGGCGCGAGGACGGGGCGCTCGTCGACCCCTGCCTGCGCAGGAGCTGGGATCGCATCGCCCGCTTCGCCGAGCTCAGCCGCCACCTCTTGATCCGCGGCGAGAGCGGCACCGGCAAGGAGCTCGCGGCGCGGACGTTCCACCGGGTCACGGGTGGCGCCGAGCGCCCGTTCATCGCGGTCAACTGCGCGGCGATCCCCGAGGGGGTCGCCGAGCGCCTGCTCTTCGGCACGCGCAAGGGGGCGTACTCCGGCGCCGCCGCCGACGCGCCCGGCTACGTCCAGGCGGCCCACGGCGGCACCCTCTTCCTCGACGAGTTCGGCGAGCTCGACCTCGGCGTCCAGGCCAAGCTCCTGCGCTTCCTCGAGAGCGGCGAGGCGCTGCCGCTGGGCGCCGTCCGCCCGCTGCGCCTCGACGTCCGCGTGTGCCTGGCGACCAACCGCGACCTCCGCGAGGAGGTCGCCGACGGCCGCTTCCGTGGCGACCTCTACTACCGGGTCGCCGAGCCGTCGGTGATCCTGCCGCCGCTGCGCCAGCGCAAGCAGTCGATCCCGTGGCTCGTGCAGGACGCCCTCGACGCCCTCACCGGCCTGAGCGCCCACGCGCTGCTGATCGAGCGCTGCCTCCTGCGCCCGTGGCCGGGCAACGTCCGCGAGCTGCGGATGGCGATCGCCGCGGCCGGACAGGAGGCGCAGCTCGCCGACCGCGCGCAGGTTCTCCGCGCCGATCTCCCGGACGACGCCGGCGAGGCGGTGGACCGCCGCGCCGCCGCGGAGGCGAGCGCCCCGACGAACGACGCTCCGGCCCCGCCTGATCGTTCGACCTCGTCGCCGAGCTTGAGAGACGCCGAAGAGGCCGTAGTCTTGGACATGTTGAAGAGCACCGGTGGGAACGTGTCGAAGGCCGCGCGTCGCCTCGGCGTCCACCGCAATCAGCTCCGCCGTTGGCTAGAGAAGAAGGGCCTCGACGCGGGCTCCTTACGATGACCCCAGTCCGCGCATATCCCCGCCGCCTCTCGCTCGCCCTCGGCGTCGCCCTGCTGTTCTCCGTCACCGCCGGGCCGACGTCCGCGCGGGCCGCCGTCGCCAGCTGCCCGGAGGTCGACCGCACGCGCCGCGCGACCCTCGTCGTCGACACCAGCGCCCTCGAGGAGGGCGCCCCCGTCGTCCAGGAGCGCGTCCGCGAGGGCCTCGCCGTGACCCTCCGCGACCTCGAGATCCTGCCGGCCAAGCAGGCGAGCGCGCCGGCGCTCCGGGTCGAGATCTGGCAGCTCGGCGCCGACGCGTTCCGCTACGGCTTCGCGATCACCCTCGAGCGCGGCGAGGCCCGGCGCGTCGAGTTCCGCCACAGCGGCGAGTGCGACGCCTGCACCGAGGGCGAGATCGTCAGCCGCGTTCTCGAGGCGGTCGAGGGGCTCGCCGCGGACCTCTGCGCCGCCACCGAGCAGCATGAGGGCGCCCCCCCGGAGGCCGTCGAGGCCGCGCCCGCGGAGGTCGAGCCCTCGCCGCCGCCGCCCCGCGTCGACGCGGCGGCGCTGCGCGAGCGGGCCACCGACGTGCTGTTCATCGCGGGCTCGAGCTGCGCGGTCAGCCGCGACCTGAGCCGCTTCGCGCGCTTGAGCTTCTCGTTCTACGAGCTCGACGAGCTCGACGAGGGCGTGCGCCGGCTGGTCGCGCTGCTCTGAGACGTCGCGGCTCGCCGCGACGGGCCTTAGCGCTCGCGTCACGGTCCCGGG
>JAGQIT010001276.1 GCA_020431135.1 Myxococcales bacterium
CGCGGCCGCCTCGCGCCGCGCCGGTCGCCGCTATGGCGCGCACTCCGGGCACTCGAGCCTGATCTCGTCGATGCTCCAGCCGCTGCTCTGCTCGCGGCCGATCGCCGTCGTCACGCAGAAGCGGAGCTGGATCGCCGGCAGCAGGGCGGGCCCGAGGGGAAGGACGCGCTCGTTCCACTCGGGGAGCATCGGCTCGATCATCGCGATCTGCTTCCAGACCTCGCCGTCGAAGAACTCGACGGTCGCGTTCGACTCGATCGGCAGGTCGACGATCTCGGAGTAGCGGAGGAGGAGGGGCACGTCGGGGGGCGCCTCGATGTCGAGGCTGCGCAGGCAGGCGCCGATGATCGGCTCGGGCGGCAGGCACTCGCCGATCAGGAGGCCGGCGAGGCTGGCGTCGTCGCCCTCGCTGAAGTCGTCGCCGGGG
Source organism: Myxococcales bacterium (assembly GCA_020431135.1). GTDB lineage: Bacteria > Myxococcota_A > Polyangia > Nannocystales > Nannocystaceae > JADJRG01. Next base: position 428 of record JAGQIT010001276.1, read on the forward strand.
TCGTCGATCCCCTGCGACGAGCACATCGAGGCGACGGCCGGGCCGATCTCCCACGGCGGGTCGAACTCCCAGTCGAGCACGGGGTCGTTGAACGACATGACGTAGAAGGGCTCGACCTGGGGGACGCCCTCGCAGATCCCCTCGATGCACTGGCCGGAGAGCCCCTGGCGATCGAAGCAGGGCGTGCCCTCGTCGATCCACTGGACCGCGCACTGCCCGGTGATCGGGTTGCAGACGCCGACGCGGCACGGGCCGTCGAGGAGCTCGCAGGCCTCGCAGCTCGCGACGCAGACGCCGCCGAGGCAGCTGCCGACGCCGCCCGGGAGGGGCTCGTTGGGATCGTCGGCGAGCCACTCGCAGGGGGTGCCGTCGGCGGCGGCGGTCAGGAGGCAGCCGGCCATCGGATCGCAGGCGCTGAGGAGGCACGGGGCCTCGATCGCCGGGCAGGCGTCGGGCTGATCGCAGGGGTTGTCGGAGCAGGTCCCGTCGGCGCAGATCGTCGACGCGCAGTCGGAGTCGACCTTGCACGCGAGGCCGGCGGCGCACGCCGCACAGATCGGCCCGCCGCAGTCGATGTCGCTCTCCCACGGCTCGCGCTCGCCGTTGTTGCAGGGGTCGTCGCCGGTCGTGCCGCCGTCGCTCGCGGCGTCGCCAGCCGTCGCCGTCACGAGGTACTCGGAGACGCCGCAGCCGGCGAGGGCGGCGAGCCAGGCCCCGAGCACCGCCGCCGCTCGGGTCGAGCTTCGGCTGGCGAATGGGACATGCGCGCGGAGCTCGGATGCGTCGCCCATCGTCGGTGCGGCCCTCGTCCCCTCCGCGTGTACTACGGCCGAGGCCGCGGGCGCCAGCGCGGTCTCGCGGCGCGCGTGCGGCTCACGGTAGCGAGCGCGAGCCCGGGACGCGGGCTCGCGTGGCCCGTCGGCGCGACCGCGGTCACGAGGGGCGCCGGGCTCCGCCCTCATGTCCGCCTCTCGAGGTGGTTCGCCTCGTCGAGCCCACGCGACCGGCCCCAGGCAGCGGCGTCCTGTCGGAGCAATCAGCGACACGAGGCCACACGGGACGTCCGCCAGGTTGCTACGGCGCTTCGGTCGCGCGCGTGGCCTCGGCGCGGTGGAGGCCGGTCGGGAAGTCCGCGAGGTAGCGGCCCCAGCAGCGCACGGCGTCCGCGTCGGTCTCGCGGCGGCACAGGCCCGCGCGGGCGTCGTCCGCGTAGTCGCCGCGGGGGAAGCGCGCGAGGTACTCGCGCCAGACAGCGGCCTCGCGCTCGCGGCCGTAGAGCTGGCGGGTGATCGTGAAGAGGTCGCCGTAGGCCAGGTCGGCGCGGCGGCTGTCGCCGGCGCGGCGGATGATCGCCCGCAGCGTCCGCTCGGCCGCGGCGCGCTCACCGGCTCGCCACAGCGCCTCGGCCTCGGCCTCGAGCTCGTCGAGGCTCGGTCGACGCCGGCGCGTCGGGGCCTCGGCCGCGGTGTCGGTGTCGGCCTCACCCAGCAGCACCGTGAGGCGCTGACCCAGGGCCCGGGCGACCTCGGCCTCGCCGATGGGGCTTCCCTGGAGGCCGTAGGGCATGGCGAGGTTCGGGTCGTCGCCGGCCTCGGGCAGGGTGTACCAGCCGGAGTTCGCCGCCACCGCCG
>JAGQIT010001277.1 GCA_020431135.1 Myxococcales bacterium
GGCCGCGAGGGCGCCGACGAGGCAGAGCCACGCGGCGGTGGCGAGGCTCGGTCGCGGGCGCCGGAGGGCGAGGGTCGCGATCGCCGTGCACGCGGCGACGACCCCGAGGGCGAGGGCGCCGGCGAGGCGCGGGCCCATGCGCACGAGGTGGTCGACGAGCTCCATCGGCGGGCGCTAGCGCTCGATCGCGTGGAGGAGGATCACGGTGAAGTGCTCGGCCCAGTCGAGCACCGCGAGGGCGAAGAGCGTCGAGCCGGCGACCGCGAGGAGAACGGCGAGGCGGTTGCGCCCGGCCCCCGCGCGCGGGCTCGCGTCCGCCTCGGGGCTGCCATCGGCCTCGCTCACCGCGCCCGCTTGGCCGCCTCGCGCTCGCTCGGCTCGCCGTCGAAGTAGGCGTCCCACACCCGGTCGAAGAGCGCGCGCACCTTGTCGGCGGTCGCCGGCGCCGGCACCAGGAGGGAGCGCGGGACGCCGAGGGCGAGCGCCCCCTTGCCGGCCTGGACCTGCGCGCCGAAGCCGATGTCGCCGATGTCGCCGAGCTTGCCGAGGTCGCGGAGGACGGCGACGTACTCCTTCTCGATCTTCTTGTCCTCGGTCGCGTCGCGGGCGACGGTCGCCATCATCCGCGTGACGCCGACCGGGTCGAGGCCGACGCAGAGCTGGCAGCCGCCGGAGGCCGCGCGGGCCTGGGCGAGGCCGCCGTCGCTGGCGAGCGTCCCGGCCCTCTTGTCGGCCCACAGCTCGCCCGCGCCGCCGCCGAAGGCCATGAAGGCGACGCCGCTGTGGACCCCGCTGATCACCTCGACCTCGCTCTTCTTGGTCAGGAGGAAGGCGAAGCGCTCGAGGTCGGCGGCCATGTTCTTCGGCGCGCCGAGGCGGAGGAGGTCGCCCTTGCCCTTGCCGAGGTTGCCGCCGCCCGGCTTGTAGGTGACCTTGAAGGCGGCCTCGGCCGAGCCGCCGGCGAGCTCGCGGTAGCTCTCGAGGGCGCTGACCACCGACTTCGAGATCGTCTTGAGGGCGGCGCCGGCCTGGACCTCGTCCTTGACGTCGGCGGAGAGGAGCACCGCCGCCTTGCCGCTCTTGGTCAGGTAGAGGCCGATCACCGCGTCGCTCTTCACCTGGTCGAGGAGCGTGTGCGAGGCGCCGATCGCCTCACGGGCGATCTTATTAAAAGGCTCGGGGACCTGGTCGAGGGGGATCCCCTGGTCGAGCGCCTTGTGGAGGAGGGCCGGCGAGCCCCACGGCAGGGCGAGGACCGCGACGGGCTGGCCGGGGAGGCTGCTCTCGAGGGCGGTCGCCTGCTTGCGCGGCGGCCCGAGGGGGTCGAGGCCGAGGTGCTCGAAGGGGGCGAGGGCGCCGAGGTGGAGCTGGAGGTCGCGGTCGGTGCCGGCGTCGACCTCGAAGCGGAGCTCGCTGGCGCCGTCGAAGACCGCGGCGATCCGGTCGGCCTGGGCGCCCCGCGGCAGGTCGATGAGGTCGCGGGCGCTCAGCCAGCCCGCGGGGAAGTCGTTGGCGACGACCTGGAGGCGGCGGCCCTCGAGGGCCGGGGCGACGAGGCTCGACGCCTGGTCGAGGTCGCTGGCGACGAGGGCGAACTCGAGGGACTTGCTCTGCTCGCGGAAGAGCACGCGGAGGTTGTCGTCGATCATCTCCCACATGCCGTCGCCGAGCGGCTGCGGGCGCCGGCTCTCGGGGACCGCGTCGAGGACCGCGCGCGGGCTCTGGGCGGCGAGGGTGCCGAAGGCCCGCGAGTCGCCGGGGAGGCTCTCGTCGGTGAGCGGGAAGCGGAGGTCGCCGGCCATCACCCCGCCCCAGTCGAGGCTGCTCCACATCCCCGGGCCGTAGCCCATCTGCAGGAGGATCGCCTGGGCTTGGGCGCTGACGTCGACCGGCTCGCCGCTCCACGCCCCGGTGATCTCCTTGGCGAGGGCGAAGACGTCGCCGAGCTCGCGGACGCTGGCCCGGACGTGGACGCTCGGCGGCGGCTCGGGCTCGGGCTCGGGCTCGGCCTGGACGGGGGGCGGCGCCGCGGCGGTCTTCGCCTCGTCGTCGACGATGGGGATCTCGGGCGCCGCCTTCTGCTTGCAGGCGAGGGGCGAGGCGAGGAGCAGCGCGGCCGCGGGTAGGGCCAGGGCGCGGCGGAGCTGGCGAGGGCGGCTCTCAGGGGCGGCGAACATCGCCTCGGAGTGTACCAACGGCGCCCTGGACCCGGGCGCAGGCGGCCAGCTTTGCGGGCTCTTGGGGAGATGCGCGGATGCGCTACTTGCGCGCGAAATCGCCCGTATACTGGCGGGAGCATGTCGCGCGTCCGCCCTGCGCTCGCCCTCGCCCTCGCCCTGGCGCTCGCCGCCTGCGGGTCGCAGGGCGATCTGTCGGCGACCGGGTTCTCGGGCGGCGACGATCCGAGCGCGGCGACGACCGAGGCGACGACGACCGCCGCCGCGTCGACGACCGCCGCGTCGACGACCGCCGCGTCGACGACCGCCGCGTCGACCGGCGGCGGCGAGGCGACCTCCGCCGCCAGCGACGGCGTGACCACCGGCGACGGCCTCAAGGACGACCTCGGCGAGGACACGGACACCGGCGTCGTCGTGCCGGCGTGCAACGGCAAGATCGACGTCGTCTTCGTCCTCCCGTCGTCGAGCTACGACTACTACGCGCAGGCGATGCCGAGCTCGCTCCCCGCCTTCGTCGAGACGATGACGACGACCCTCGCCGGCTTCGATCTCCACGTCATGGTCCTCGACTCCGACGGCGCCTGGGGCTCGCCGAACCTCTGCCCGAAGAGCAAGTGCCCGGCCGACGGCGGCTGCCCGAACTTCCCTGACGACCCGAGCTTCCCGTGCTGGGCCCTCCACGACGACGGCGCGCTGGCGAAGTGCGACGAGACCCTCGGGGCCGGCGTGACCTTCCCGGCGGGCGAGTGGGCGAGCAACGTCCGCTGCCCGCTCCCCGAGGGCCGCCGCTTCCTCCGGGGCGACGATCCGGACTTCGCCGACAACTTCCTCTGCGTCGCCACCCTCGGCGTCGCCGACGGCTGGGACGAGGGGCCGCACGCGCTGATGCGGGCGGTCTCGGCGGACCTCGACCTCGGCTGCAACGCCGGCTTCCTCCGCGACGACGCGCTCCTCCTCGTCCTCCTGATCTCGGTCCAGGACTACTCGGAGTACAGCCCGCCGGTCTGGGCGAAGGCGGTCCTCGAGGCGAAGGGCGGCGACCAGGACAAGGTCGTCGTCACGGCGCTGTCGAGCGATCGGAGCGCCGACATGCCGATCTGTCCCGGAGACAAGGTCGACGAGCCGCACGCGATCTTCAAGTTCGCGCTCGAGTTCGACCACGGCGCCGTCGGGAGCTTCTGCGCCGAGGACTACGGCCCCTACTTCGAGGAGGCGGCGACCCGCGCCGTCGAGCTCTGCGACGGCGGCCCGCAGGGGTGAGCGCGCGCTCGCGTCCTACGGGTGGAAGGCCGAGAGGGTGATCTTGCTCGAGATCCCGGCGTAGCCGGTGGTGAGGACGACGACGTGCCCGTGCGGGGTGACCGTCAGCGCGTTGCCGCGGACCTGGTCGGCGTTGTCGACGAGCTGCTTCCAGACGAAGTCGCCGGCGGGGGTGCGGAGCGCGCGGACCTCGGCGTCGTGGCGCGCTTCGGCGTCGATGTCGACGTTGGTGACGTAGACGTACTCGCCCTTCGGCAGCCGGCCGAGGTCGCGGATCTCCTCGAAGACCGCGTCGTCGCCGTGGAGGTGCGTCACCTCGAGCTCGAGGAGCGGCGTGAAGAAGAAGATCGTCGAGCCGCGCCGCTCCGACGGGTTGGCGCTCGACCAGCCGCCGACGAGGACGCCGCTCTCGGTGGGGAGGGCCGCGCGCGCGCCCGCCTGCTTGTACGGCGGCGTGCTCGAGCGCCACTCGGCGACGAGCGCCCCCTTCGCGGTGTAGCGCCGGGCGAACGCGCGGTAGCGCGGCGACTCGTTGCCGACGACGAGCTGGGTCTCGCCGACGATGATCACGTCGGCGGGCTCCTCGGGGTCGGCGTTCGCCTGGGTCACGACGTCCCAGGCGAGATCGGTCGCCGCGCCCTGGACCTCGCCGATCGGCAGCGGGCGCTCCCACTGGACCTCCCAGGCGACGCTGTCGTCGGCGGCGCGCGCCCACAGCATCGCGTCGAAGCTGCCCTTCATGTTCGGCGTGTGCCGGTACCCCGAGACGTAGACGCGCCCGCTCGCGGCGTCGACGGCGACGCCGGTCGTCGCGTCGCCGAGCTTGCCGAAGGTGAGGCCGAGGAACTCGCCGAGGGGGTCGACCCGGGCGATCCACGGGCGCATGCCCTCGTCGCTGAACTCGGTGCCGACGATGATCGCCTCGCCGTCGGGGCCGTGGGCGATCCCGCCGATCGACGACAGCGCCGGCTCGACCGGCTTGACGACCAGCGCCGGATCGCCCTCGGCGTTGAGGCGGGCGCCGATGCCCTCCCAGACGACGTCGACGCCGAGGAGGAGCTCGATCGACCCGGAGGTGCCGATCGCCGAGGTGAGGTCGCGGCCTTGGTTGGGCTCGTCGAGGTCGAGCGCCTTGGTCCACAGCGCCGAGCCGGCCGGCGGCAGCTTGGTCGTGACGACGACGACGTTGGAGTAGGCGTCGTCGTCGTCGCCGTTGATCGCCCGGACCTGGAGGGCGTGGACGCCGTCCTCGCCGTTCGTCGTGATCAGGTACGCGGGGTCAGGCTCCTTCGCCGCCCACCCGAACTGGTACACGCCGTTGTCGAAGAGCTCGAGCGCGGTGACGTCCTGCGAGTGGTCGACGTCGAGGGCCACCGGGCCGGACTCGACGAGCATCAGCGGCGACGCCTTGAGGGACACGGTCGGCAGGTCGTCGGGCGCCTCGGTCCCGCCGGTCGTGTCGACGCCGGTCGTCGCGGCGGTCGTGTCGTCCGCGGTCGTCGGATCCTCGGTCGTCGACGAGGTCGGCGGCTGCGCTGTGTCGCTCCCTGAGCCCGCGCCGCCGCCGGACTCGCTGGCCTCGGTCGCGCTCCCGTGGGTCAGCTTGTCGAAGGCGGTCGAGTCGTAGCAGCCCCCCGTGAGCCAGCCGCTCGTGACCAGAGCGTAAGCCAGGGGGGCACAAGCGCGCATTGAGGTCACAATCGCGCACGTCGGCGATCTGTACAACCTGTATCGACCCTTTGGGTCAGGTCACAGCTGTCGCAGGCGCCGCGCTCCGCGAGAACGTGAGGTCGCTAGACCCCAGCGTGATCTGCAGGGGCAGAGGAGTCCGAAGGGGCAGGCGGACGAGGGCGCGCGGCATCGCGCGTCGTCGCGCGTCGCCGCGTGATCTCGCGCGCGCGAGCGCGCCGCGAGCGAACGACGCGAGCCGGGCGCGTCGCCGCGACGGCGGGCCGCGTCGCGATCCACCTACGAGCCGGAGGCGACCTCGATGACCGCGCCGACGCGGCGCTCGGCGGCGGCCTTGGCCTCGTCGATGACGCTCATCGACTCGCCCGATCCGCCGTGGCGGAG
>JAGQIT010000113.1 GCA_020431135.1 Myxococcales bacterium
CGCCCATCGAGATCGTGATCTTGAACGGGCCCTTGTCCGAGGTCATCGTCTGGGCGCCGATCTCCTCGCGGAGCTTGTTGGCGAAGATCTCGGCCCCGCGCGCGTCGGTGTCGGGGAGAACGAGGACGAACTCCTCGCCGCCGTAGCGGGCGACGATGTCGACCTTGCGCGAGCGGCCGCTGAAGATCGCCGCGACCCGCTTGAGCACCGCGTCGCCGACGGGGTGGCCGTAGGTGTCGTTGATCTTCTTGAAGTGGTCGATGTCGGTGAGGATCACCGAGAGCTTGCCGCCGCGGCGCTCGGCGAGCGCGTGGAGGCCGGCGAAGCGCTCCTGGAAGGCGCGGTGGTTGGTCAGGCCGGTGAGGCCGTCGGTCGTCGCCCGCTCCTCCATCGACGAGTACATGCGGGCGTTTTGCAGGCTGACGGCGACCTGGTAGCTGATCACGCGGAGCATCTCGCGGGTGTCGCCCGGGAAGGCGCCCTCGCGCGACGAGGCCAGGGTGATCGCGCCGAGGATCTGCTCGCCGTGGACGAGCGGCAGGATCAGCAGCGAGCGCGCGCGGCTCAGGCGGGTGCGCGGGGTGAAGACGACGGCGTCGGGCTCGACGGCGTCGCCGCGGGCCGGCAGCGGCAGGCGGTTCTTCACGGCGATGGCGACGAGGCCCATGCCGTCCTCGAAGACCAGGCCGCCCATGCGCGCGACGAGGTCGGCCCAGGCGCGGCCGTGCTCGGGGTCGTCGACGCCGGGGCCGTCGCAGGCGAGGACGCGGTGGTGGTGGGCGTGGGCGTCGTAGCTGGTGATCACCGCGAGGTCGTAGGGGCGGATCGCCTGGATCGCGGTGAAGGTCTTGGCGTAGACGTCGTCCGGGGTCAGGGCGGAGCCGAGGAGCTCGCTCGCGCGGTAGAACTGCTCCTGCTCGTAGCGGCTGCGCTCGAGGGTTGCGAAGACCCGCTCGTGGGCGACGAGGCGGCCGATCTGCTGCGCGGCCTCGGCGAGCGTCGCCTCGTCCTGCTTGTCGAAGGGGCGGTCGTCGTCGCGGTCGGCGCAGAGGATCCCGCGCAGCTCGTCGCCCTCGCGGATCGGCAGGGCGCACAGGTCGGTGATCGCCACCGGCGCGCGGTAGTAGGGCGGCAGGCGCTTGCCCTGCAGGCCCTTGAGGCGGAGCGGCCGCGGGTCGCGGAGCATGCCGGCGAGGACGCTCGCGCTCTCGAGCTCGGGCTCGTAGACCAGCTCGTCCGAGGCGCTGTCGATCGCCTCGAGGGCGAGGCCGGAGGGGGTCTCGTCGGAGCGCCAGAGGATCGCGCAGGTGTGCAGGCCGAGGGCGCGGCGGAGCAGCGCGACCTGGTGGTGCTGGTGCTCCTGGATCGTCTCGACCGCGCCCTGGGCGATCTGCATCTCCTCGTCGTCGCGGGTGCGCTTGCGCTTCGTCAGCGGCTCCTGCGAGGCGACGAGGCGGAAGTTGCGGGCCTCGCGGCGCATCCGCGCGATCTCGGCGTCGACCTGGCGGCTGTGATCGCCGCGCAGGCGGCGGACGAGGCCGCCGAGGATCAGCGCGTTGCCGGCGGCGAAGAAGCCGATGAAGGTCAGGTGGTAGGTGACGATCGCGAAGGCGCGGCCGGGGGCGTGGGCGTAGCCGCCGATGACCTCGAGGGCGGCGATCGCCGCGAGCCAGGTCAGGGCGACGCGCTTGCGCGTGTGGACGATCGTCAGGAACGAGACCAGCGCGTAGACCAGCGGGTAGAGGTACGAGCGCGGGCCGCCGGTCAGCGACACCAGGAGGTAGACCGCCGTGATCAGCAGGAGGCCGAGCTCGAGCTCGTCGGCGAGGCGGCGGCGCGCGGTCCGGTGGAGCGGCGGGAAGAGGGCGCGGTGGAGGCCGCGGATCATCGTCGCCGCGTAGGCGGTGAGCATGACCGCGAGGACGAGGCCGCCGCGCTGCGGGCCGCCGGCGGCGAGGAGCAGCCAGACCCCGCCGATGACCATCAGCACCCAGTAGTGGGCGGCCCGGGTGCGGAGCGCGTAGAGGGCGCGGGCGCCGGTGTGGCTGGTCATGGGGCGCTCACCTCGAAGACGACCTCGCCGGGGCGGATCAGGTTGAGGTCCTCACGGGCGATCCGGGCGACCTCCTCGGGGTCGCGCCCGAGGGCGTTGACCTCGGCGCGGATCACCTCGATCTCGCGGCGCAGGCGGGCGTTGCTCCGCTGCAGGGCCTCGTGCTCGCGCTCGATCCGGTCGAGGTCCTCGGCGCCGGCGCTGCGGTAGACCTGCTGCGGGCAGGTCGCGACCGCGAACGCGAGCAGGCCCGCGAGGAGGATCCGGTTGAGCCACTGCATGGGGCCGCCCCAAGCTACTGGCGCCGGGGCGGCTCTCCAAGAAAGCGACGCAGCCCGGACTTCGGGGCCCTGCAGGCGCATTTTCCGACGAAGCGGCGGGTCGCGGAGTGTGCGCTCAGGGGCGCGGACGCGCGCCCTCACCGAGGTCGGCCCCCGGCGCCGGGGTCAGCTCTTGCTGAGGATCCCCATCTTCTTGATGTTGCAGGTGCGCGCGAGGTCCATGACCTCGACCAGGCGCTCGTGGCGGGTGTTCTTGTCCGCCTTGATGTTGATCGTCACGCCCTCGGGGTTCTCCTCCTGGGCGCGGCACAGGCGGATCTCGAGCTCGCGCGGGTCGACGACCTTGCGGTCGATCTCGATCTCGCCCTCCTCGCTGATCTTGACGACCACCGCGTTCTGCTCGGTCGCCGGCTCCTGGGTCTTGGCCTTGGGGAGCTGGACCTTAAAGGCGGACTCGTTGCGGAACGACGCGGTCAGGAGGAAGAAGATCAGGAGCTGGAAGGTGACGTCGATCAGCGGCGTGAGATCGACGACCGCGCCGCCGCCGGCACCGCCCCGGCGGGCGCGCAGGCCCCGGGCGTCGCTGCGGAATTTCATCCCTCGCTCTCCGCGGCGGCGGCGGCCTTGCTGGCGTTGCGGCGGCCGTCCTCGAGGAGGTTGACGATGCCCATCGCGTCCTCCTCCATCTCGAGGACCATGCCGTTGTTGCGGCCCTGGAGGTAGCGGTAGAGGAGGAGCATCGGGATCGCGACGGTGAGGCCGTAGGCGGTGGTGATCAGCGCCTGCCAGATGCCCTGGGCGAAGGAGTCGGGGCCGACCGTGCCGGAGGCGTAGGCCGTGACGAACTCGCGGAAGACCTGGATCATGCCGACGACGGTGCCGAGGAGCCCGAGGAGCGGGGTGATCGTCGCGATGGTGCCGACGATCTCGACGTTGCGGTCCATGTGGGCGACCTCGCGGGCGCCGACCTCCTCGACCGCCTCCTTGATGTCGCCGCGGCTGCTCGCGTTCTCGTAGGCCCGGAGGGCGCCGGCCATGACCACGGCGATGCTCGAGCCGTTCTCCTCGCAGAGCAGCAGCGCCTCGGAGGTCTTGCCCTTGGCGACGAGCGCACGGATCCGCTCGACGAAGGGGCGGGGGTGGACCTTGGCGCGCTGGAGCGACCACAGGCGCTCGAGGAAGACGCCGACGCCGACGATCGACGCCGTCAAGATCGCCCACATGAGCGGGCCGCCCTGCTGGAAGAGCTCGGTGATTTCCATGTCGGCCTTCGGCGGCCAAGCATGCGCTGGCGCTCCCCCTGGCGCAAGGGCGGCGAGGCCGGCGTTTCACGGGCTTTGCACGGCGACCTTAAAAAGGTGCTTGACGACTGACGGCCGGCGCTGATAGACAGCCGTCCCTCGCCGCGACCGTCAGGGCGCTGCGAACAACTGAATCCAGCCCGGGGGCATAGCTCAGCTGGGAGAGCGTCGCGCTGGCAGCGCGAAGGTCAGGGGTTCGATCCCCCTTGCCTCCATCGACCGAGGTCAGGAGTTCCTGACCTCGGTTTTTCTTTTCGTGGTCGCCCCTGTCGCTGATGACGTCGCGCGTCGCGGGCGAATGTGCGGCGTCCGGCGTGGCGTCAGGGAGATCGGCCAGCGGCGCGCCGCGGACTTTCTCGACCGCACGCGTCGCTGTGTTGGCGCCGGCTCGGCGGTCGCAGTCCTAGTGCGATCCGTCGCGCGCGGGTGCGTCGATCGATGCACGCGGATCGGCGGATCAGGGGGCGTCGTCGCGGTGCAGACCTGTGCAGCGCGGTGCGCACTGCGGTCGCGTCGTCGTCGTCGCGCTGGCGCTGCGCTGTCGTCTGAAGCCGGCCGGGGCGACCTCTTGAAGTGAGGCGGGGCGGCCTCGTATCACTCCAGGACTATGGCAAAGAGGGCGGCAATTCTCGGCTCGGGGCACTACGTGCCCTCGCGCGTGGTCACCAACGACGACCTGGCGCAGATGTTCAACACCAGCGACGAGTGGATCGTCCAGCGCACCGGGATCAAGGAGCGGCGCTTCATCGAGGAGAACGGGATCGGCGCCAGCGACCTCGCGCTGCCGGCGACGAAGATGGCGCTCGAGCAGGCGGGGCGCGCCGTCGAGGACATCGACGCGATCATCTTCGCGACCCTCAGCCCCGACATCTACTTCCCGGGCTCGGGCTGTCTCCTCGGCCATAAGCTCGGGATCGGCGGGGTCCCGGCGCTCGACGTCCGCAACCAGTGCTCGGGCTTCCTCTACAGCCTGTCGGTCGCCGACGCGTGGATCCGCAGCGGCGTCTACCGCAACGTCCTCGTCGTCGGCGCCGAGGTCCACTCGACCGGCATCGAGCTCGCCGATCGCGGCCGCGACGTCGCGGTGCTCTTCGGCGACGGCGCCGGCGCGGTCGTCGTCGGCGAGGCGACCCGCGAGGGCCAGGGGATCAAGGACATCGAGCTCCACGCCGACGGCGTCGGCGCCCGCGACCTCTGGGTCGAGGCCCCGGCGAGCATGTTCATCCCGCGCCTCGATCAGGCGATGCTCGACGAGGGCCGCCACTACCCGCGGATGAACGGCCGCCAGGTCTTCCGCTGGGCGACCGAGAAGATGCCGCAGGTGGCGATGGACAGCCTCGGGCGCTGCGGCATGACCATCGACGACGTCGACCTCTTCATCCCCCACCAGGCGAACATGCGGATCAACCAGATGGTCGCCAAGCGCCTCGGGATCGCCGACGACAAGGTCGTCCACAACATCCAGCGCTACGGCAACACGACCGCGGCGACGATCCCGATCGGCATCTCGGAGAGCTGGCGCGAGGGCAAGATCGGCGAGGGGACCAAGGTGCTCTTCGCGGCCTTCGGCGCCGGCTTCACCTGGGCCGGAAGCGTCGTCGAGTTCTAGCTGTGACCTGCGCCCGGCGAGGTTGATGACCACGTCGGCCCCGTCGATCACCGCCGCCCACGGCCCGAGCGTCCGCCCGTCCCAGGCGATGACCCCCGGCTCCGCTCGGGCGTCGTGGGGTGTGGAGGGCAGCCTCGGCGCGAGGCTGGCATTTCGTTCAGCTCCCCGCGTCCGCTCACCGCAGCTCGACTCGATCTGCAGCGAGCGGACGCGAGGCGCTGGCGTCGCGTAGGCGTCTCGCCGAGCGTCGGCGAGGCGCCTCTGCGACGCTGGCGCTCCACTCAGCTACGTGCGCGGGCGGGTCGCGTCGGCGCGCGGCCGGGAATCGGGGGATCCGGCTCGCGTCGCGTCGTCGGCGGGCGTAGGGTGAGCGGGACGGAGGCCGAGGCGATGAGCGACGATCAGGTGAAGGGGCTCCTGGAGCGCTTGCGCGGGCGGACGGTGGAGGTCTCGACCTCGACCTTCGGCCGCCTGCGGCGGACCGCGGGGATCGCCCTCAAGACCGGGGTCCGGGCGCTGCGCTCCGACAGCGACGCCGAGGACCTCTTCGCCAAGCTCGACCCCGCGGCGATCGAGTCGATGGTCACCTCGCTCGGCGAGCTCAAGGGGCTGGCGATGAAGATGGGGCAGATCCTCAGCTACGTCGACGACTCGCTCCCCGCCGAGAGCAGGGCGCTCCTCGGCAGCCTCCAGCGCTGGTCGTTCACGACGCCCTTCGAGGCGGTGGCGGCGGCGATCCGCGAGGACCTCGCGGAAGCGCGGGCCGAGGAGCTCCTGGCGACGCTCGAGCGCGAGCCGGTCGCCAGCGCCTCGGTCGGCCAGGTCCACCGCGCGCGGATCGACGGCCGCGACGTCGCCGTGAAGATCCGCCACCCGGGGATCGACGAGGCGATGAAGGCCGACTTCCGGGCGGCGCTCCCGGGGGCGCTGATCGGCCGGATGATCGTCCCCGGCGCCGACATCGGTGAGATGATCGCCGAGGCCAAGGAGGGCTTCCTCAGCGAGTGCGACTACGGGCGCGAGGCCGAGTCGGGGCGGCGCTTCGCCGAGATCTTCGCCGACGACCCGCGGATCATCATCCCGGAGGTCCTCTTCGAGTACTCGGGCCCGCGCGTCCTGACCACGGCCTGGTGCGATGGCCAGGTTCTCGAGGACTACCTCGCCGGCGACCCGCCGCAGGCCGAGCGCGACGCGATCGGCCGCGCGCTCTACAGCTTTTATGTCGGCTCGCTCTACCGCTTCGGGCTCTTCAACGCCGACCCGCACCCCGGCAACCTCCTCTTCACCGGCGACGGCCGGGTGGTCGTGCTCGATCACGGCTGCGTCCGCAGCTTCGACGCGGCGACGATCGCCGGCCTGCGCGGCCTCTCCCTCGCGGTCCAGGCCGACGATCGCGAGGCGATCGTCGCTGGGCTCGTCGGCCTCGGGGTCAAGCCGCCGAAGAGCGACGCCGCCTTCGAGGCGACGCGCGGGATGCTCCGCGGCTTCTACGAGCCGCTGCTGCGCGCCGGCCCGAGCCGCATCGAGGCGCGCACGCGCTTCGTCATGAGCGAGGCCTTCGCCGCCAAGAAGCGGCTGATGCGGATGAAGATCCCGGGAAAGCTCCTCTTCCTCTTTCGCATCCGCTTCGGGCTCTACGCGGTCCTGGCGACGCTCGGCGCCGAGGTCGACTGGCGGGCGCTCGAGGCCGAGCTCCTCGCCGGGTAGGCGGCTCCCGGGGTCGCAGCGACAGGGGGCGCGGGCGAGGGCGTCGCTGGACCGACGGTCTCGTGCGGACTAGCGACGCGCCCCGAGACTTGTCGAGGAGGGCCGAGTCGACCGAGCTAGCGGCGCTCCCACAGGGGGTGGGCGCTGCCCCGCCAGGCGTCGAGGTCGGCGAGCCTGCGGTACCAGGCGTCGAGGGCCGGGTAGGCGTCGGCGGGGAAGGCCGCGGTCGCGGCGTAGGTCATCATCGCGGCGACGACGAGGTCGGCGAGCGTGAGGCGGTCGAGGGCGAGCCAGCCGCGCTCGCCGAGTTCTCCCTCGAGGTGACGCAGGAGCGGCGCCAGGCCGGGGTCGCGCCAGTTCGGCGCGGCGCTCGGCGGCGGTCATCTGGTCGG
>JAGQIT010001278.1 GCA_020431135.1 Myxococcales bacterium
CCCCACCTCGGCTTCGGCATGGAGGGGATCTGGGGCGCGGCGATGCTCTACGTCTCCCTCTTGGGCGTCGCCATGGGGCTGAAGTTCGCCGGCAAGAGCTGGCGGCACATCCGCCTCTAGCGGCCCGTGGCCGCGTTGGCCGGCTGCTGGGATCTGGTCCGCGACGCGCCCTCGCGTTCGAGAACTGAGAGGACTGGCGATCGCGACGCGCGGGCGCCGAGTCGAAGACTCGAGGCGGCGCGAGAGCACGCGACCACAGGTGATGCCTCGCGCGTGATCCGGCTCGCGTCGACATCTTCTGGAGAGGTCGGCCGGGCGCTGCCGACCGCCGGCGTGGCTCCAGCCGAACTCCAGCGGAGCTCTGGCAGATCATGGGCGGCGGTCGAGCCCGCGCGCCTTTTGCCGCAGGCTCCTAGGTGCGAGACAGCCGGCGCGCGATCCTCTCCATCACCGCCCGGAGGATGCGGCCGATCACCCCCCGAATTGCCGCCGCGCGCGGCTTTTCGACTATAGTTGTCGCATGCGCCGCGCCGTGGCCGTCTCCACCCTGGTCTCCTCTTCGTTGGTCCTGTCGATCGCCCTGCTCCCCGCGCAGGCCGAGGCTCACCCGTACCCGCTGCTGCGCGCGAGCTTCATGCAGGAGGCCGAGCCGGCGCAGCCCGACGGGGTCGCGCAGCCGGCCGAGTCGGCGCAGCCCGAGGGCAACCCGAACTGGCAGCCGACGAGCTCGAAGGCGCCGCCCTCCGAGGATCGCCCGGAGGTCGAGGCGCCCGAGCCCGAGCCCGAGCCTGAGCCCGAAGCGGAGCCCGAGCCCGAGCCCGAGCCGCTGCCCGAGAAGTCGCCCGAGGCCTTCAACCGCCACGGTATCGGCATCGTCTCCGGTCTGACGATCGTCCCGACCTTCATCGTCGACAACTACGTCGCGTCGATGACCAATTCGCTGTGCCGCGGCGACAAGGTCCCGAGCGGCAACTTCGCCAAGAACCTCAACCGCGTCGACGGCTGCAACTTCCACATCGGCGCCGAGTACATCTACCGCGTCAACAAGAACTTCGACGTCGCCCCGCAGATCGGCTGGCAGCGGATCAAGGCGCCGGATGGCCTGTGGCTCGACGCCGACGAGTGCCCCGGCGGGGACGGCAGCGCCGACTGCAACTACGCGGCGGCCGACTACACCGAGGTCGACCTCTCGTTCCTCTACATCGCCGTCGACTTCATCGGCCGCGGGACGATCGTCCAGACCCCCGAGTTCGCGTGGCAGCTCGGCGGCGGCGGCGGCATCGGCGTCGGCATCATCGAGGGCATCGGCAAGGGGCTCTTCCAGACGCCGCTCGGCAACCCGGCGGGGAGCCCCGGCGCCGGCGGTACGATCGACGGGACCTGCAACTCGTTCGCCGACTTCGCGGACTTCACGCAGTGCACGCCGCACTGGTGGTCGCCGGACAGCGACGAGAACGGCGGCCCGGCGCCCGCGTTCGGCGAGCTGCGCCTCGACGACGACGGGCCGAACGCCGCGCGCTTCGCCGACTGCACCAAGGACAGCTGCGCCGACGCGGACCTCGAGGCCCTCGGTCGCAGGAAGAACACGGATGTCCCGCCGGTCATCCCGTACGTCAAGCTGATGGCGAGCACGCGCTTCCTGATCAAGGACACCTTCGGCATCAACATCCAGGGCGGCTGGAACACCGGCTTCTTCTTCGGCGGGAGCCTCCAGTACTTCTTCGGCCCGAAGTGATCGGGCGCGGGCGGCCGCGTAGCCGAGTTCACCGTGAGCGCGCTTGAGGTCGATGGACCCCGGCGTCGTCCCGGTGCTCGCGCCGCGCTCGTCGCCCGCGACAGCCGCGAAAAGACGCCGCTGGATCGGGCTGGGCTGCGCTCTTCGGCCGGGCGATCGGGGTCGTCGAGGGCACGGGCGAGCGCGCTGGACTTTTGCCACGGGCTGCTAGACGCCGGGGCGACCCTTGACCATACTGCCCCGACCTCCGGGAGGAGTGGCCGAGCGGTCGAAGGCAACGGACTTGAAATCCGTCGTGCCCTCACGGGTACCGTGGGTTCGAATCCCACCTCCTCCGATTGCGTGCGCGAGGGCACCCGCTCCGGTGCCCTCGCGGATCTTGCGTGGACGGCCAGCCCCCGCTTCGGGGTATGATGATTCGTGATGGTTCGAAGGGCTGGGCGGCGATCGAACCGCGCGCGTAGGGAGCCTGCGAGACGCTGGGGCGCAGCTGCGGCCGGGCGCCTGCCGTCGCTCCTCTCGCTGGCCGCGCTCTGCCTCCTCCCGGGCTGCGCCGGCGAGCTCGGGGCCCTCGCGGCCCTGACCTTCGGCATGACCATGAGCATGTGGATCGTCGGCCGCGAGCGTCAGCGCCGCGTGCTCATCGAGGCCGCCGGGATGCGTCGGGCCCTCGCCGGCGGCGACCACCGCCGCGTCGAGCGTCGCCTCCGCCGCGAGCTCGCCCTCGCGGCCGCCGGCGAGACGGTCGCTGAGGAGCGCGTCTGGCTCGCCCGCGCCCAGCTCGCCGAGCTGCTGATCGCCGAGTGGCGCCTCGACGAGGCCC
>JAGQIT010001279.1 GCA_020431135.1 Myxococcales bacterium
CGATGCTCTACATCGGCGAGAAGGTCGGCCCCGACGACCCGGACCTCCCCGAGGTCGACATCGCGGTGGACCCCCTCGAGGGGACCAACCTCTGCGCCAGCGGCGGCCCGGGGGCGATGGCCGTCCTCGCCGTCGCCAAGAAGGGCGACCTCCTCAACGCCCCCGACACCTACATGTACAAGCTGGCGACCGGCCCCGAGGGCAAGGGGGTGGTCCACCTCGAGATGTCGCCGACCGAGAACCTGCGGGCCCTCGCCGCGGCCAAGCGCCGGCGCCCCGACGAGATGACCGTCGTCGTCCTCGACCGCCCGCGCCACTCGACGATCATCCAGGAGCTCCGCGACGCCGGCGCGCGGATCGTCCTGATCCAGGACGGCGACGTCGCCCCGGCCGTCGCCACCTGCATCCCGAAGCGCGGCGTCGACATGGTCATCGGCATCGGCGGCGCCCCGGAGGGGGTCCTCGCGGCCTCGGCCCTCCACGCGATGGAGGGCGAGTTCTTCGGCCAGCTCCGCTTCCGCTCCGAGGAGGAGCGCCAGCGGGCGATCGACATGGGCTTCCTCAAGGACCCCGACAAGATCATGGAGATGAGCGACCTGGTCCGCGGTGACGTCATCTTCGTCGCCACCGGCGTGACCACCGGGCACCTCCTCAAGGGCGTGCGCCGGATCGGCGACCACCTCCACCTGCAAACCATGGCGCTGCGCAGCCAGACCGGGACGATCCGCATGGTCGAGACCCAGGTCGACGCCCGGCGTTTTCCGTATCACTACCTCGGGCGGCTCTAGGCCCCGGACGCGGTCGAAGGCGACGGTGAGCCTGGAGCAGGCTCGCCGTCGGTCGTGGTGGCGTCTCGCTCTGATCAGCGGCCGGGGATCGCGACGATCTCGCCGCGCTCGCTCATCAGCACCCACATCGGCGCGCCGTCGCGTGCGTCGAACTCGAAGTGGGCCATGCGCGCGTTGCCCTCGCCGAAGTAGCGCTCCTCGGCGAAGCAGATCGCGGTCTCGAGGGGGAGGAAGGCGTCGGCGGTGCACGGCTCGCCGGCGCAGGCGGCGATGAGGTCCTCGGGGCGGTCGAAGATCTCGACGGCGGAGTCGACCGTCGAGTAGCCGCGCTCGCAGCGGATCATCGCCGCGGTCGCGGCGTCGTCGGCCGCGTCTGGGCGGTGGCGGCGGTGCGTGATGTCGTCGACGCCCTCGACGAACTCGACGTCGTAGAGCTCGCGGTCGATCGCCGGCGACGGCACCGGCGGCAGCTCGGTGAAGGCGACGCAGAGCCCCGCGCCCACGAGCCCGGCCACCACCGCGACACACTCCGCGCCGAAGCGCAGGACATACGAACGCATCCCCATGACCATAGACCAAGTGTACGCCGCGGCGCCGCGGCGACCAAGCGACGAGCCCTCCGCGGCCTGCCGTCGGCGTCCGCGGGCGGTGGGGGAATGGGCGACACGGCCGCGAGTCCGGACGCCACGGCGCCCACTGACGGAGGAGCTTCGGGTAGCGATGACGTCGGGTCGTCTGCGCGACGCCCCGACCTCGCGGTCGCAGCGCTCGTCCTCGGCGCGAGCGATGCGGCAGGTCAGCCGCATGACGCCGTCATGAGCGCGGTCACTCGCGACCGCTCGCGCGATCGCGGCGGCCGACGTCAGTCGACGGCGCCGGTGCTCAGGAACGCGTCGAGGCCGGCGCGGGCCTGGGCGCGCACCTTGTTGCGGACGACCGGCGTCCAGCCGAGGAGGAGGCCGGCGGGGCCGAGCGCCTGGCGCGACCAGCGGTAGAAGTCGAAGCGATCGCGGTGGTCGATGATCTTGCCGTCGGCGAAGCGGAACTCGGCGTCGATGACGTTGTGGACCTGGCGCCCGGTCGCCGAGAACACGTAGCGCGCCTCCCAGTGGGCCGAGCCGCGGTCGCCCTCGGCCTTGACGTCGGAGTGCTCGAGGGAGAAGTCCTTGGCCCGCTTGCAGAGCATCCGCCACATGCCGGCGGCCTCGCGCGCGTCGAGGTCGGGGAACACCGGGTCCGAGAAGCGGACCTCGGGGTGGTAGCAGGCGATCATCGCCTCGGCGTCCTGGGCGGCGAAGGCGGCGTAGAAGCGGTCGATGAGCTCGGCGTGGGTCGACACCGCACGGGCGTAGCAGATCGCCGCGGATGCGTCACCTGCCTCGAGATTCACGGTCGTGACCGGGGAGAGCGCGGCGGGCCGCGGCGCCGCGAGAACGCAGCTGGGCGCTGTCGCGGCGCATTCCTCCGGGTGGAGGTCCGCGGCGCTCGTCGGCCTCGCGGTCGTGGGTGTGCTCGGGCGGGTGGCCGCGCGGGCTGGGGCACAGGGCTCGCGCGCCTGTCGACGCTGAGCGTGACAGGGTGCACAGGGCTCGTGCGTGCCTCCCGACGTTGCGCGCGACAGGTGCTCCGGGAGGACGCGCCTGTCGACGCTGAGCGCGACAGGGTGCACAGGGCTCCGCGACGCGAAGACCTCGCGGCTGCTGCGGGGCGTGTCCTACGCGGGTGGGCGGCGCGGGTGGGCGGCGCGAGCCGGAGGGCGGTCGTTCGCCCGCGTCGATCCCAAGCGCCTCGCGGAGACCTCGGGCGTGGCGGGGCGCACAGGCCCGCGCGCCGTCGTTCTCCCTGGCGATCCCGGGTGCGCACGGGAGACCTCGCGGGCGAGGGGCTCGCGGCCGACGACGGCGACCTGCGCGGTCGGCCGCTCGCAGGCGCGCGCGAGCGCCTCTCGGGACCGCCGCGCCCGCGCGGGCTATCATGGCGACGTGAACCCGAAGGCGCTCCGACTCGTCCTCCCTGCGACCCTGGTGGTGACGACCTTCGCGGTCGCGGCCGCCTGCAACCGCGTCGAGGAGTACTGCGTCGACATCGAGAAGAAGTCGGTCTGCGACGCGGAGCCCGACTGCCGTTGGAACGACCAGTACAGCGAGTGCATGAACATCTGCAACGAGATCACGGACCAGGCGCAGTGCGAGGAGCTCGACCGCTGCGAGTGGGGCCCGCCGATCGACGGCGGGGGCGACACCGACGGGGTCGAGTTCACCTGTCACGCGCCCTTCACGTGATAGCGTCCCCTGCGGTCCGGTCGGACCGCTCGCCCCATGCCACGCCCCCTCGAGACCCCACGCCTGCGGCGCGCCGACGTCGTGCGCGTCTACGACGTCGGCGAGACGACCGTGCTCGTCGCCGCCGACGGGACGGCGCACGAGCTCCGCGGGCGCTCCGCGGCGCTGACGCGGGCGCTCCTCGCCTTCACGCTCGAGCCGCGCTCGCGCGCTGAGATCGTCGCCCATGTCGAGGTCCTGACCGGCGCTCCGATCGCCGACACCTCTGTTGTCGACGAGCTCCTCGAGCTCCTGCGCTCGCTGAAGATCGTCGCCCCGGTCGCGGCGACGGCGACGGCCGAGCTCCCGCCGCGGCGCGGCGGCCAGACCCGCCTCCTCCTCGGGATCACCGGCGCCATCGCCAGCGCCCTGACCCCCGGGCTCGTCGGTCTCCTCCAGCGCCGCGGCTTCGAGGTCCGGATCGTCGCCACCGAGGCCGCGCTGCGCTTCGTCCAGGCGCGGGTGCTCGAGGCGCTGACCCACCACCCCGTGCAGACGAGCCTGTGGGGCGGCGACGCCGAGGTGCCGGCGCCGCACATCGACCTCGCGCGCTGGGCCGACGTCGTCCTCGTCTGTCCGGCCTCGGCGACGACGATCGCCCGCCTGGCCAGCGGCGACTACTCGACGCTGCTCTCGGCCGCGGCCCTGTCGACGCGCGCGCCGGTCCTCGTCGCCCCGTCGATGAACGCCGACATGTACGGCCAGGCCGCGGTCCAGCGCAACCTCGCCCAGCTCGTCGAGGACGGCCTCCACGTGATCCACCCGGGGAGCGGGCACGAGGTCGCGGACGCGCCGGCGGAGCGCGTGGCGGCGCTCGGTCCGATGCCGCCGCACGCGGTCG
>JAGQIT010001280.1 GCA_020431135.1 Myxococcales bacterium
GGAGTTCTCAGGCGCCGTCCGAAGGCCGGTGTGCGGACACCTGGAGGGCTCGGGGCGGTGTTCCCGGTGCGCCGCCGGCGTTGGAGGCGGAGCGAGGTCAGGGTCTTCGGGACAGGCTGGCATCCGCGCGTTGCCGCCTGTCCCAATCGCCGGATCGCCTAGATGAGCGCGCCGCCCTTGGTGATGATCAGGAGCGTGACGGGGCCGTCGTTGATGAGGTCGACCTCCATCATCGCGGCGAAGCGGCCGGTCTCGACGGGGAGGCCGAGGTCGCGGAGCTCGCTGGCGAGGGACTCGTAGAGGGCGCGGGCCTCGTCGGGGGCGGCGGCCTTGTCGAAGCTCGGGCGGCGGCCCTTCTTGACGGAGCCGGCGATGGTGAACTGGCTGACGACGAGGCAGGCCCCGCCGACGTCGCTGAGGTTGCGGTCCATCGGGGTGTCGCCGGGGAAGATCCGCAGGCTGGCGATCTTGCGCGCGGTCTGGCGGACGTCGGCGGGGCCGTCTCCGCGCTCGACGGCGACGAGGAGGAGAACGCCCTTGGCGATCCGACCGACGACCTCGCCGTCGACCCGGACCTCGGCGCGCTTGACCCGTTGAAGGACGGTCTTCATCGCGGCGAAGGGTACCCTTTTCGCGCCTACGTGGGGCAGACGGCGCCGCTGCGGGCCGCGCGAGGCTCGTCGCTCGACGCCGCGAGGACGCGTGAGCAGGGCGCGCGCGGCCGGCTTCCCGCGCGCCAGGAAAGGCTGCTAGGGTCCGCCCGTGGAGACGCGAGGCGGATCGTCGGCGTCCAGCGGCTCGGCGCCCGAGCGCCGCGTCGACGCAGACTTGCGACGCCGCGCGGGCGCAGTTCGATCGAGGGCCCGCCTCGCGCTCGGGGTCGTCGCGGCGGCCGGACTGGCCTGCGGGAAGATGACGGTCGAGGTCTCGACGCCGGCGCCGAGGCGGGCGCCGGGGCAGCTCCTCGCCGGGGCGGCGCGGGTCGATATCACGCCGCCGCCGGGCTACCCGATGGGCGGGCACTCGTTCGCCAGGACCTCGGCGCGCGGGGCCTGGGGGCGTCTCTACGCCCGCGCGCTGGTCTTCGTCGATCCCCGCGGGCAGCCGCTGGCGCTGGTGGTCGGCGACCTCTGGGCGGTCAGCTCGGGGCTGACGGACGCCGTGATCGAGCGCCTGCAGACGAAGCACGGGCTCGAGAACTTCGATCGCGGCTCGGTGATCGTCAGCGCCACACACACGCACCACAGCCCGGCTGCGTTCGCCAGCGACTTCGCCCACAACTTCGCGGCCGCCGAGGTGGCGAGCTTCGATCGCGAGCTCTTCGACGCGATCGCCGGCGGCCTCGCCGAGGCGATCGCCGAGGCCTACGTGCGCCGCGAGCCGGCGATCCTGCGGCGGGTCGCGGCGCCGGTCCCCGGGTTCTCGCGCAACCGCTCGCTGCCGGCGTTTCGCGCCGATCCGGAGGCCGCGGCGTGGATCGCCGCGACGCCCGGACCAGGGCTGTGCGCCGGACCGGCGGGGACCGAGGCCGAGGCCTGCAGGGCGATCGACCCGACGGTCTTCGCCCTCCGCCTCGAGGCCCGCCGCGATCGCCGGCTCCTCGGCGCGGCGATCTTCGCCGCCGCCCACCCGACGGCGATGGCGAACGTCACGCCCGTCTACCACGGGGACACCTTCGGCGTCGCCGCGGCGCGCCTCGAGGAGGAGCTCGGCGGCGGCGCGGCGACGGGCCCGGTGATCGCGATCTTCAACGGCGCCGAGGGGGACGTGTCGCCCGCCTGGCGCGCGCAGGGCTACCGCGAGGCGCTGCGCGTCGCCGGGATCCTCGGCGAGGGGATCCGCTACCTCCTCGAGGCGCCGGCGAGCGCGGTGGCGGTCGGCTCGATCCGCGAGCGCCACGGGCTCTTCACCCTCGCGGGCCGCGAGTTCGTCGACCCCTGGGGCGAGCGCCGGCGGACCGGGAAGCACGCGTGGATGGGCTGGCCCGCGGCGAACGGCGCTGAGGACGGGCCGACCGGCGCCCGCGTGCCCCCCGAGGGATCGACGCGGCGGCGGCCGACGAGCGACGGCCACGGCCTCAAGAAGAAGATGCTGCTGATCGCCGACGCCTTCCTGCCGCCCGAGGTCCCGCTGGCGGTCGTCCGCCTCGGCGACGAGCTCCTGGTCACGCTCCCCGGCGAGGTCACGACGATCATGGGCGCGCGGATCCGCGACGCAGTCGCCCGCTCGGCCGACACCGCGCCCGCGCAGGTCCACCTGATCGGACTCGCCAACACCTACCGCTCGTACTTCACGACCCCGGAGGAGTACGACCAGCAGCACTACGAGGGCGCGTCGACGATCTACGGCCGCGACTCAGGGCACGCCCTGGCCAGCGACCTCGCCTGCCTCGCGGCGCCGACAGGGCCCTGCGACGGCCGCCTTGCCCCCGAGGCGATGCGCTACCGACCGGGGCAGGAGCGCCTCCACAGCGCCGTCGATCGCAGCCGCTCGCGGCGCTGGTGGCAGGCGGGCTTCGACGCCGTCGCCCTGATCTTCGACCGCCGCGGCGCCGCCCCGGTGGCGCTGCGCTTCGACACCCCCGTGCCCGCGGCGGGGGCGATCGGCGACGCCGTCTGGCCGCGCCTCGACGTCGAGCTGCGCAGCCGCGGCGCGTGGCTCCCCTGGGTCGGCGCGGCGGGCCGTGAGAGCGACCGCCTCCACCGCTTCGTGACGATCGTCCGCGAGGACCTCGGCGACCGCTGGCGCTGGGAGGCGCGGTGGCTCGATCCCGCGGCGCTGCCCGCCGGGATCCCGGCGAGGATCCGCGTCCGCATCGACGGCCGCAGCCTCGGCTGCTCCGCGACGCTCGAGCGCTCTGACCTCGTCGCCGGCGAGGCGATCGAGCTGTCCTTCGCGACATGCGAGGGGGAAGCCGCCACCGAGTGATTCGCGTCCGCCTCTCGGACGCACCGCCGCTCGGCGTCAGCCCCAATCCGGGCGCGGACGAGGACGACCCCGAGGAGCGCGAACGGAGGGGCCGCGGCGGAGCCGCGCCGAGGCGATCGAGCTGGCCTTTGGGACCTGCGAGGGGGAGCCGCGACCGAGCGAGGCAGCCACGTGTCGAGATGCCGGCGAAGATCGGCGGACGAGGACGACCCCGGAGCGCGAGCGGAGAGACCGCGGCGGAGCCGAGCGCCGGCGAGGCGACCGAGCTGGCCGTCGGGGCCTGCGGGGGAGGACGCCGCGACAGAGTGAGGCCGCGACCACCTGTCGGGATCCCGGCGAAGATCCGCGGACGCCTCTCGGGCGGGCCCCCTCCAGCCTTAGCCCCCGATCAGGACGCGGACGAGGACGACCCCGAGGAGCGCGAGCGGAGG
>JAGQIT010001281.1:0-3245 GCA_020431135.1 Myxococcales bacterium
CCGCGCCCGCGAAGAAGACCCCCCCGACGAAGACGAAGAAGGCGCCCGAGCGCGCCGACGAGGCCCCGTGATCCCCGCGACCTGGTCCTCCGAGCACCCCGGCAAGGCGGCCGCCGAGCGCTGGTACCTGCTCTTCACGCCGATCTGGGGCGTCGTCGCCGGCGCCGTGATGCTCACCGGCACCGCCCAGACCTGGCGCGACGCCGCGTGGGGTGACGTCGCGTACATGATCTTCGGCGGCGGCCTGTGGCTCGCGCTCGTCGTCGGCGGCTTCATCGCGGCGCCGGCGAGCGAGCGGGCGCGGCCGTGGTGGCGGCGGACCCACGCCAAGACCCAGGCGTGGCTGCTGATCTTCGCCTGCCTCGGCAACTACTACAGCGAGTACTTCTACGAGATCCTCCACATGCACTACGGGTTCGGGACCGGCTGGAACCTCCACCACGTCCCGCTCTTCCTCTACCCGCTGACCGCCGTCTACTTCACGACCTACGCGACCCTGGTCAACCTCGGCCGCCGCGCCCTGAGCCGGCGCCTGCCGGCCCGCGCCCGCCCCTACGCCTACCTCCCGGTCTGCTTCGTCGTCGCCGGCCTCGAGACCCTCCTCAACGCCAACCCGTGGATCCACGACCTCTTCTGCTACGAGGATCTCGGCTTCGCCCTCGGCTTCGGCACCCTGATGTACGGCCTGTGGTTCGTCGTCAGCGCGCCGCTGTGGGCGTGGATCGACGAGCGCCCCGGCGACGACGCGTCGATGCGCGACGCCCTGATCACCGCCCTCGCCGCCTTCATGCTCGTGCTCTGCGTCAACGAGCTCGTCCGCGAGCGCGTCGCCCCCCACTTCACGACCGTGGAGCGCGGCGCCGTCGGCCTCGACGACGTCGACGGGAGCTGCCTCAGCGAGCCGCGCCCGCGCTGGTTCTAGGGCCTCTCAGCCCTCGCTGACGTCGCCGCCGTCGGCCGCCGGCGCGCCCACGTGCGCCTGCTCGGCGTGCTTTCCCTTCGGCGTCAGGATGTCGAGCTCGAGGACGTCGATCATCTTGCGCAGCGTGTGGATCGCCCGCTCGCGATCCGTCCCCGAGAGATCGAGGCTGAGCGTGAAGCCCTCGAAGGTCTCCTCGACGCGCGTCTTCACCTTCTCGAGGCGCTCGAAGTTGTAGTCGATGACGCTGTAGACCTTGACCGGGTGGCTGATCCCCTTGAGCTCGATCGTCCCGCGCTCCTCGCACTCGATCTTCTCCTCGAGGAGCGTGAAGGTCTGCTCGGAGATCAGGATCTCGTCGGTCGACGCCGCCGACTCGAGGCGGCTGGCGAGGTTCACGTGCCCGCCGACGACGGTGTACTCCATGCGCTTGTCGCTGCCGAAGTTGCCGACCGTGCAGTAGCCGGAGTTGATCCCCATGCGCACGTGGAGCGGCTTGGTCACGCCGAGGCCGCGCCAGTAGGCGCGCAGCTCGACCATCCGCTCGCGCATCTCGAGGGCCATCAGGACGGCCGCGAGCGCGTCCTCCCGCACCCCCTTCGACTTCGGATCGCCGAAGAAGATCAGGATCCCGTCGCCGATGAACTTGTCGAGCGTGCCCCCGTACTTGTGGGCGATCTCCGACATCTCCTGGAGGTAGTGGTTGAGGACGTTGGCGAGCGCCTCGGGCTCGAGGGTGTCGGTGAGCTCGGTGAAGCCCTGGATGTCCGAGAAGAAGACCGTGAGCTGCTTGCGGTAGGTCTCGACCTTGACCTGGTTCTCGCCGGTGAAGATCGACTGGTAGACCTGCGGCGACAGGTACTTGCCGAGCTTCGACGACAGGGCGACGAGCTGGTCGTTCTTCTCCTGGAGGAGCCGGGTCTTGCGCTGGAGCTCGCGGTTGCTCCGCTCGATCATCTTGGTGTGGCTGGCGATGATCACGTCCTTCTCGACCAGCGCCGAGTTGTCGCGGGCGTGGACGAGGATGTACTTGGTGCCCTCCCAGTCGAGGGCGCGCAGGCCGAGGCTGATGAGCTGCGGCCGCCCCGAGTCCTTGGCGTCCTCGTCGCGGTACTCCTGGGTGAAGTAGCCGCGCTTCTTCAGGCGCTTGATCGCCCGGTCCTGCGGGAAGTCGGCGATCGCCGCGTCGAGCCCCTCGCCGAGGCAGGCCGCGGGGTACCACTCGCGGAATTTCGGGTTGGCGTAGAGAACGTTCAGCGCGGGATCGCAGAGGGCGACGCCGTCCTCGGACATCGCCTCGAGGGTCGGCACCGACGTCGGCAGACGGTGGCTCTGCGCGCTCATCACGTCTCCCGGACGATCACCCCGCGGGTCGCCCCGACCGCGCCGATCACCGCCTCGCGCTCGTCGTCGGTGAGGCCGTGATCCTCGAGGGTCTCGTCGAGGAGATCGGCGACCTCGTCGAAGGCCTCCTCGGAGATCGCGAGGTTGCGGTGGGCCATCTCGAGCTCACGCCCCTTGTACTTCGCCGGGCCGCCGAGGAGCATGCACAGGAACTCGGTCTGGTGCTTGATGATCCGCTCCATGTTGTAGCCCTTGAAGTAGGGCGCGGTCACATCGCACTTGAGAACCCGGCCGTAGAAGTCGTGGACGATCGTGCTGATCGCGTCGAAGCCGTACTTGTCGTAGATGGTTTGCGACATCGCTGCTCGGCCACCATCGTACCCGCACTCGAGCGACGACCGCAGCGCCCGTCGCCTCCGCGAGACCGGCGTCGCAGACCTCTGCGCGCGCGTAGGCGCGCCTCGGCGGCTCAGATGCCCTTGGTGATCCGCCAGCTGTCGCCCTCGCGCAGGAGCTCGAACTTCGCGTAGTCCTGCTGGCGAGCGAAGCGCGGCTGGAGGCGCGGCGTCCCGTCCTCGTTGAGGATCGGCTTCATGTGGAAGGCGGCGTCGATCCAGACGTGCACGGTCGCCCGATCGTTGCGCACGTAGATGTCGAGGTACTCCATCGTGAAGCGGATCGAGTCGACCTGGGCGAGGCGGATCGTCAGGAGCTGCGGCAGCTCCTCGTAGACGATGTCGTCGCTCGGGTCGTCGGTCCCCGACTCGTCGTAGTAGGTCTCGTGCGCGGTCGACAGGATCGCCGCCCTGTCCTGACGGACCATCGCCGTCCGGTAGCGCTCGAGGACCTGGAGGATCTCGCGGTTCTCGTCGGTGTCGGGGATCTCGGTGCCGGGGATCGTCGGCACGTTCTTGCAGCCCTCGAGCGCGGGCGCGGCGACGGCGAGAACAAGAGCGAGGGCGAGGCGACGGCGGAGGTTCCG
>JAGQIT010001281.1:3316-3754 GCA_020431135.1 Myxococcales bacterium
CCTAGCCGAAGTCCCGCAAAGACGGGGGGTTAGCCCGCGCCGCAGGGCCGCTCAGCGGCGCTCATCTGACATTTTGTCACGGCCGTCGGCGAGCCCGTGCCAGGCCGTCCGGGGCGGCGACCCCGCGTCCAGGCTGCGCGACGGCTCGCGGCTCGTTATCATCCGGCCCGTGGTCGACGCACGCTTTCACCCCCGCCAGCGGATCCACGCCCGCGCCGACGTCATCGGCCGCGAGGTGCTCCTCGCCCGCCCGCTCGAGGACGTCAGCCTCGGCGGCTGCAAGTTCGCCGGCCCCGCGTGGGAGGAGCTCGAGGCGCCGGTGACGATGATCCTCTCGTTCCCCGACCTCGGTGAGGTGAACCTGCCGCTCACGGGGGTCGTCGTCCGCGCGAGCCGGCGCGACATGGCGATCCGCTTCCAGGGCCTGAGCGACGAGCA